>JALYIB010000181.1 GCA_030775965.1 Acidobacteriota bacterium
CCTAGGATGAGCGGGGGCTGGGGGCGGGCGTCGACGGCTTCGGATTCGGCGGCGGCTAGAAGACGGGCGGCGGCGGGGGGGACGCCGGGTTCGAGCGGGGGTCGGCCGGAGGCGTCGGCTTCAATGACGCGGACCAACTGGGCGATCGACGCGGGGGCCAGGCGCAGGGCCAGGCGGCGGACGGCTCGCGGGGTTACTTCGCGGCCGATGCTGTGGTGGGCTAGATGGCTTTCTACTAGCTTCACTACTTGATCGACGATGGTGGCTTTGATACCGATGCGTTCCAGGAACGTGCGCGCCATGGGTCCGCCGGCGGGTTCGTGGCCCCAGGAAGTCCAGCGCACGCGGCCATCGCGTTCGCGTAGCTCCGTGGTGGCGGGCTTGGCGAAATCGTGGGCCAGCGCGGCGAAGAGGAGCACGGCGCGGTCGTCTGCAGGCAGGCCGTCGCGCTCGGCAATGCTCGCGGCTTGATTTAAGACGTGCATGGTGTGGACGCCGACGTCGCCTTCGGGATGCCACTCAGGGTCCTGGGGAACGCCGAAGAGATCTTGGATTTCGGGGAAGTGGACGATCCAGCCGGTGGATTGCAAATATTCGCCGATGCGGCCGGGGTGGGGGCTTTTGACGGCCCACTTCATGAACTCTTCGGCGACGCGTTCGCGAGCTAGGGTGGCGTATTCGTTCCCGATGGAGCGGGACATGGCGGCGGTTGCGGCGTCGACGGTCAAGTTGAAGCGGCAGGCGAACTGCATGCCGCGCAGGACTCGCAAGGGGTCTTCGGAGAAGGCTTCGCTGGTGGCGCGCAACACACGCTGGTTCAGGTCTACCTGGCCGCCGAAAAAATCCCATACTTCGCCGGTGAGGGGGTCGAAGCTCATGGCATTGACGGTGAAATCGCGGCGGGAGGCGGCTTCGCGCGGGGTGATGGTGGGGTCGAACTGAGTCAGAAAGTCGCGATGGCCGGGGCCGGTTTTGCTGTCGCGGCGGGGGACGCTGAAGTCACATGTGTCAAACCCGGACCCCGACAGCTTCACTACTCCGAAGCTCTTCCCGACTGGATCGACGCGGCCGCGGGTGGCCAGGAATGCGGCTAATTCATCGTAGGAGATGCGGTAAACTTCGATGTCGATGTCCTTGGGTTCGAGGCCCAGCAGGGCGTCGCGCACGGAGCCGCCTACGACCACGGCTAAAAAGCCGGCCTCGCGCAGTTCACGCACGATGCGCTCGATTGCAACTGGTAGTGAAAGCACCATCCTGGTTAAGATTGTACTTGGTCGACATTCACAGTCATGTTTTATATGGCATGGACGATGGGTCCCAATCGCTGGAGCAGTCGATCGAAATGCTGCAGATGGCGGCAGCCGCGGGCACTACCGACCTGGTTTGCACGCCCCACGCGAATCGTGAATACAAGTTTGAGCCGCTAGCGATTCGCGACCGGCTGAAGGAGCTGGAAGGCGGCATTGGCGGGGCGCTGCGGCTCTACACCGGTTGCGATTTCCATCTGAGTTACGAAAATATTCAGGATGCGATCGTGCATCCGCGCAAGTACACCATCAATCAGGACCGATATTTACTGGTGGAGTTTTCGGACATGCTGATCTTCCGCAACACGGCGGAAATTTTCGGGCGCCTGCAGGAGGCGGGGATGATTCCTATCGTCACGCATCCGGAACGAAATCAACTGCTGCAGCAGCGGCTGGAGGAAATCGCGCTGTGGGTGGAGGCGGGGGCGTACGTGCAAGTGACGGGGCAGAGTTTGCTGGGGCATTTCGGGAAGAAAGCGGCGGAGTTTGCGCGCACGCTGCTTGATCGTCCGCTGGTGCATTTCATTGCGAGCGACGGACACGATTTGAAGCATCGCCCTCCGACGATGAACGAAGCGCATGGGTGGCTGGTGAAGAATTACGGCCATGGGATTGCGGACACGTTGTGCGTTGACAATCCGCGGGCTACGCTGAGTGGGAATGCGGTGAATCTGCCCTATTACCGGGAGGCGGAGAGCCGGGGGAAGAAGTGGTATCAGATTTGGCGGTGAGGGTCGATCTGATCTCGCAAATCGCGCGCCTTGGCGCAATCGATTGGGGTACATATCGTCCCCTATCAAAATAGATTTCTCCTATGTGGTGCCACAGCTCTGGAGTTTCGGGCCTGTGCAGACTTTAATCGACCACATCGAAGGCAACGCGACGCTGGAACTATTTCTGGATGGGTTTCCTTCGGTTAGCCGCGAACAGGCTGTTCAGTTTATCGAGCTCGCCAAAGAATCTCTGCTCGCTTGCGTATCCTTCGGATGCTCGCCCGGGCCGGTAGTCGTTCCGCTTCGGTATCCCTCCTCTTTTGAACCTGTATTTTCCTTAAGTCCCGCTGAGACAAATCGGCGCTAGCAGACACAAGTTGATATACGGATGTGTTCGAGAAAGGCCGATCCATGCGGAATTTGTGGTGGGTGTTGCTGGCGGTGCGGCTGGCGGGGCAGGGGGATCCGGCGGGGGCGAATTTGCCGGCGCAGGCCATTGGGGCTAGCGATTTGCTGGCGATTTCGGTGTATGGCGCGCCGGAGTTGACGCGTACGGTGCGGGTGAGCGAGGAGGGGCTGATCCGGCTGCCGATGTTGCGGCAGAAAATTGCTTTGCGCGGGCGGATGCCGGTGCAGGTGGAGACGCTACTGGCAGAGGCGCTGGTGGACGAAAAGATTCTGGTGGACCCGACGGTGACCGTAACGATCGCCGAGTATCACAGCCGGCCGATTAGTGTGGCGGGGGCGGTGAAGGCTCCGCTGACGTTTCAGGCGGTGGGCCCGACTACGCTCCTCGAAGCACTGACCCGAGCCCAGGGTTTAAGTGAGGCCGCAGGCCCGGAGATTTTGCTCACGCGTCCGGGGCAGTTGCTGGAACGCATTCCCGTAAAGAAACTGATTGACGCGGCGGACCCATTGTGGAACGTGACGCTTACCGGAGGGGAAGAAGTGCGTGTGCCGGAAGCGGGGCGAGTATTTGTGGCGGGGAACGTGAAGCATCCGGGGGCGTTCCGGGTGGATAGCGGCGGCGAGACTACGGTGCTGAAGGCGGTGGCGCTAGCGGAGGGGCTGGCTCCGTTTTCGACGAAGAGCGCGTACATTTTTCGAGCGGGACTTGATGGCGGGCACACGGAAATCGAGGTCGAGCTGAGCAAGAT
>JALYIB010000182.1 GCA_030775965.1 Acidobacteriota bacterium
TCATTGAATCACGGGCTTCATTTCGATGCGCTGGGCTTGGTATAAATACGTCCCGCGATTGCGTAGGGTGTGGATCGGTTGCGGGGATTTGTCGAAGGTCACTTGGATTTGTTTTAGCTCGGGGCGGATCGAGGGTGGAGCTCCGTCGGCGGTTCCCCGCGTCGAGGGCGGGAGGCGGTAGTAGTAAACGACCGAAGGCCAGGTGTGGGTGTGCGGGGGTTCGGATTCGCCGGGTTTGACTTCGATCTCGAGCACTCGCACGTGGGCGTTTTCGAAGGGGACTTTGATGCTGGGGTCGTGAATCACAACGCCGTCGGTGCCAGGGAGATGCAAGTCGTGCGCGGGCGGGCAATCTCCCAGTTTGTCTTCGATGCTCAGATAGTGGGCGGGGGATTTGAGGGACGCCTGGGACTGCGAAGGCTGCCAGGTAGTTTTGAAATTTCGTACTTCGGGGCGGGCTCCGGGGCGGGGCGTGTCTTCTATGATCAACGCGGGCCAGGGGCGCGAGTATTGGGATTCGCTGGAGCCCGCGGGAAGGGTGACGTCGATGACGCGGACCCGTTCGTTTTCTAGCAGGAGTTTGTGGGTGGCGGGGGCGAGGGCTAGAGCGTCGTGGGCGTCGGGTTTAACGGAGCCGCAGGGGGCGGCTGGCAGGAAGGCGGGGAGTGCAAGTAGGGCTAGAAAGGCGCGAATCATATGGCTCCAGGCAACCGGTGAGCGCGGTGCTTAGATAATTCTACCGCTTGGGAAAAGGTTCGATCCGAGGGCCGGCGCACTTCGCCTCCCCGCGCCTTGCCCGGCAGCGATTGGCGAGGCGCCTAACATCGCGGCCATAGCGGTCGTCAAGCCCGCACCCGAGGTGCGCCCCGCTTGCTAGCTGGCGATTTTGCGAAGTTTGTTCATGATGCCGAAGGTGAGATCGAGGTGGGCGGATTGGGGGAGGCCGCTTATTTTTCTGGCCAGGGCCAAGCAGCCTTGGGCGAAGGGGCTGGCGGCGTCGACCAGGCGGGATTCCACGATGGCGTCGCGGACGTGTTGGTAGTCGTTAGGAAGAGTGGCGAAGACTGGGCGGCCGAGCGCCTCTTCAATAGTGGCTAGCGGGAGGCTGTCGCGCTCGCGGCGGTTGAGCAGGATGTAAACGTGGTCGCGGGGGACGTCGTAGACTTCGAGCTCGGCGCAGCGTTGGCGCGCCATGTGTAGCGAGGGCAGTTCCGGGGTTGCGACTACGAAGACGGCGCGGGCGCAGCGGACCACCTCGGCGGAGGCTTCGTTGATTAACTCCGGGAGATCGACGAAGACGAAATCATATTGCTTTTGAACGAAGCGCAGGAGCTGGTAATAATCGGCCCACACGGGGTTGGGGCCGCGGTGGTTGGGCTGGGCCAGCACGATGTGCATGGCGAAGGCATCGATGTATTGCTCCTGCCATTCGATGGAGGTCATGGCGGCGGCGCTTTCGAGCGCATGCGGCAGGCCGCGATGGGGCTCCAGGTTGAGCATGATGGCCAGGGCGCCCGAGCGGCGATCGGCCTCCAGCAAGAGAACCTTTCGGTGAAGCTGATTGGCGACGGCGGCGGCGGTATTGAGAGCGACCACCGAACATCCTCCGCCGGCTTTGGCTGGGAGGAACGCCAGGATGTTGGGATTGGTCACGGGCCGGTCGCGATGGAGCGCCTCGTACGCGGTTTTTTCCAGATCGAGAGACGTGAAGGGCACGGGCAGCAGATCGACGATGCCGGCGGCTGCGAACTCCACCTGTTCCAGCCGAACCCAAGGCTTGCGAAAACCGATCACGACGGCGCGCAGGTCAGAGGCTTGGATGTATTGCGCGAGAGCGACCACATCGTTGGTATCGCCCACGGTACGATCGCGATCGTTCCAATTGCTGAGGTCGAGCAGAATTACTTCCGGGTCGAAGCGTTTGAGAGACGGGATCAGGTCGCCGGCTGGGGGGATGGGAGTTTCCGTGAGGACCAGATTGAACTGGTTGGATTCGGCGACCAGTTGATCGATGACGTAGGCGGCGTCGGGGTCGGGGGTGAAAAGGGCGAGGCTCAGCATAGAACGTAAAGAGCGTATCGGCTTGCGGCTGGGGATTTATAGGCGGATTCGTGCTTTGAGACCGCGGCGTGGTGGCCTTTGACCGGATCTTCCAAAGAGCCAAAACTGAAAATGGTGCGCCCGGCACGACTCGAACGTGCGACCTTCTGGTTCGTAGTTGTAAGGTGCGCCGTCCATCGTTTCCGCTAGTGTCTATTCTCAACACGTTAGTAGATTACAGATGGTGAAACCGTCCAGGATTTCCACCCGTTTCCAGCGCCGTGGCTCCCTCGGTGGCTCCCTTCGGTTAGCCCACATGGACAAACGAGGGCTGATTCGAAATGGCAGCGATGCGATGCGCGGCCGCGATGCGGGCATAGTGAGCCTGGATAGCGACTGTGTCTGACACGCCGGCAGCAGAATACACGAAAGGAGCGCTTCCAGGACCCTGCGCTGCCACGGTTTCCCTAGCCTGGTCTTCAAGTTCAATATCGCGATGATCGTGTTCGGCCGTAGCCAGTATCTCGCGACGCTTCCTGACCTCTGCGTAATGCGAGATGATCTCTAGGGACTCCGTCGGGACGTCGGCCAGGCTGCTGGACAGCGCGGCGAATCCGATCACTCCAGTAGTTATCCGTTTCATAGCTTGCTTCCATTTTACCGTCTTTGCATTTTGCCGCCGCTGCAATTCCTTCCACGCCTGAACTAGCTGCGGGATGAACCCAGCACTTGGCGGGTTCCCCCGAGTCAATTGGCACATGTGGATGCACGCATCGTAAAACTTCACCAACTCGCGCTCCCCATCTTCGAAAGCCGGAGGCGCAGCGCTTCTAGTTCCGGAGTTGTTAGCGGGCGGTCAATCCAGGGCTCGCTCGGTGGTTTGGAATCGGGGCTGATCCCTTACTCTTCCTTCGGCGCCAGCTTCGCCTTGAGCGCCGCGTCCAGCAGCCACTTGATCGCCGCGGCGCGGCTATCGAACCTAGTCGGCACAGGCAAGTAGCATAATGTTGGACCGCGCCAGATCGAAGTGTTAAGCCCGCGCCCCGGACCGACGGAATGGAAATGTTTGCGGACCTCGCAAAAGGTAAGAACCTAAGAATGAGAAGAGATTGCATCCTTCACAAGAACGGCAATTTGAACGAGCAAAAAGGCCGATGAAACTCCGACGGCGTCATCCCTAACATCCCACCATTCGAACATTTGGCGATGCGAGTACACAAAGTATTGGATTACTTCCACGATGCAGCCAATGGCGACGACTTCGACCGCTGCTTCAATATGTTCTCGCCTACCGGTGCCTAAAAGACTCAATACCAAGAAACTCGACCCGAATGCAAAGAAATGAATCCAGCGATGTGTTACATCGGCGAAGTGTCGGAATTGTGTGGGGTCGCCTTCACTCGCGTGCAAAGCGACTTTGGCGCTCCAAGGCAATAGCGATCCTGCAATCACGATTGATATCCACAAACGGGCGAACCCCCATGCTATTCGCCGCGGAACGATAATTCCAAATACTGAGATCGGGCTCGATCCAGAAGAATGGGTTCGAAGCAAGAACGGCATTTATCTTCACGATACACGATAACCCTAGCAGCCCGTGGCGGAAACCCCTTTATAGGAGACCGACTCGCCAGTCCGGTGTAGCCCTGAGTTCCGGAAACAGTTGCGAGCCGAAGCGTCCGAGCCAGTCCCAGACCGCCCGGCACAGGTCATAGACCGCGAATACAGCGAAGAGAAGCATTTGTAGCGGATTGAATCGCCGCTGGGGTTGCCGCGGTTTGCTCCAACCGCTCAAAGTGCGCAACAGCAATCCGATGTTGAACGCAGCCGCCTGCACCAGCACCCGCTTGAACACATTGTCGGTGCCGCGCACATACATCCGACGCAGCGCACCGGTCTCATAGCAGTGTGCGAAACTCCGTTCACATAACTCGCCGCGCAGCTTCTGCAATCGCTTCGACCGATCCGCCCGCACCCGCCGCCGGTTGGCGTACACACACTGTTGTTGTTCCGCTTTGCCAGACCAGTGCCGCTTCCCACGCTCCGGCTCCGGCACATAGCTGCGGATCGCGCGCGCCGCCAAGTCCACCAACACCGCGCCGCTATGATAACCCTTGTCCATCACGACTTCTTCGATTCCCACCGGATGGGACTTCCTGGCTTCCTGTTGCGCCGCCTCGATCGTCTCCACGTAGCTCGTCGTGTCGCC
>JALYIB010000183.1 GCA_030775965.1 Acidobacteriota bacterium
CCAGAGAATCGATTCTCTCCTGTCCCGCCCTCTCCACAATGTTTCCAGGACGGCTAGCCCATCGCTTTCGCAACGGGCGCGGATACCACTAAACAACAACGATTAGCCTGCGCAGGCTTGTACTACGGATTCAGTATGCACGGGGGCGGTGCGGATGGGGATCAAGGCAAAGTGGGAAGTGGCTGAATGCAGTGATCATAGCGGCCAGGGGCGGCGGTGAGCCGCATCAGGGTTGCTGGGGGGGCTCACTGGTTTTAGGGGCGTCGGGAAGGATAAACGTGGTTTCGCCGGGGCGCAGGAGTTTTAGTTGCTTGCGAACTTCCATTTCCTGCTCAGTGGAGCTTTCTTCGAGGCGGCGGATGCGGTCGCGGCGGCGCTGGTTTTCGGCGGCTTGGGCGGCGTTCTGCTCTTCGAGTTGGCGGACTTCCTGGCGCTTGTCGAGCAGAGCGGAAACACCTTGGGGTCCGCGCAACGCGACCACTCCATAGACCACGGCCAGCGCCAACGCGAGGATGTAACCAGCGCGGCGCATTCGCAAGCGAAGTGAAAGTGATCGAAGCAAGGCTTCCAATTTACGTTTATAGCGTGGATTGCAAAAAAATACTAGTGCGGTGTTACGCTTTAGTTGTTGAGTCCGCAAAAAACTCATGAGCGGCCGGGGGACGGAGTCCAGCTCAAATGTCCCAAGTGCGCCAGTAGTAGTGTACGCCGCTCGCATAATGACGGGATGTATGCGGCGTTCCAGCGTATGTTTGGACGCTGGCCGTTCCGCTGCCGCAGTTGCCGCAAGCGTTTCTATCACGCGGCTGAACCGCCTGAGGATTATTGAGCGCGCCTGGAAACGGTGCGCTTATTTCGCCGCTTTGTCGACCAGGGCTTTGATTTCGGCGGGAAGCTCGAACTGCTCGGGGGCAACGGGCTGGTCGAAATTCATGCCGGTGATGGTGATCTCCAGGCGCTGCGGGCCCATCTTCGACTGGGAATGCGTGGCGACGAGGACGCCGTCGAAGGTCTTATAATCGGACACTTCCACTTCCACCGGGATTTCGCCCATGGGGCTGACGGCGATAGTGGCGGTTTTCAGCAATAATCCGGATTTCTTCGAATAGAATTGCGTTTCCGGTTTGCCAGCGGCGGGCGTCACCTGAACTTTGTAACAATCTTCGCCGTTCACGATTTCAGAGCCGGCGGTCTCGACCTTGGCGAAGACTTTGCGCCAGTCGACCTGGGCATTGAAGCGGGCTTCGCGCTCGGCTTGGGCTTTCTCGTCGCCGTTCTTCACGCGCGGGCCGGTGAGGGCGTTCTTCTCCCAGGCGACGCCGCCGCTGAAGCCGGATTCGGCTTTCCCTAGCGGACCTAGTTGGAGAGATGAGTATTCTTTGTCGGGGGCGGCCGAATAGCGGGTGAGATTGCCGGTCATACCGATTTCGGGGACCACGATGGTTCCGGTCATCTTCTCGTGGGTGTGCTTCTGATAGGCCGCTTTGCCGCCGGTGACTTCGACGAAACGATCGAGGATGGTTTCGGCCTTCGGCAGATCTTGTTTGGGCAGGTCTTGTTTGGGCAGGTCTTGCGCTGACACTTGTGGCGACGTTAGGGCTGCGGCGAAGGCGGCTAGGAGGGCGATCCGGTTGGGTCTGGTCATTTCGATTCCTTTTGCTTTCGTATCCAATCTAGCGCAGCGTCGACCACGGAGTCGTGGCCGGCGAGCAAGGCTTCGCGGGTGAGTTTCACTTCGACGTCGGGGATGACGCCATTGCCTTCGAGGGCCTGGCCGCCTTGCGATATATAATTCGCGACGGCGTATTGAAAACCATCGCCGTTGGGCAGGCGGGCGATGACGGAGGGCAGGGCGGCGGCGGCGGTGCGGGTGCCGAAGATGCGGGCGCGGCCGAGGTCCTTGAGTCCGCCGGCGAAGATTTCAGACGTGGAAGCCGAGCTGCCGTCGACCAGAACGGCGACGGGTCCGCCGTAGGCTTCGGCACGCGGGTTGATGGCGAAGTTGAGAGTGGCGCCGCGCATAAACATGGTTCCGAGACGCAGGCCTTGCTGGGTGACGAGCCAACCGGCCATGCCCATGGCCATACCGCCGATGCCTCCGGGATTGCCGCGCAGATCGATGACGAGGCCGTCGCAATGGGCGCATTTTTGGACGGCGTCTCCGAATTCGGTCATGACGCGCAGCAGGTCCAAGAACATATTGAAGCGGATGTAGCCGGTATCGCCCAGCATTTTAGACTCGAAAGAAACCGGTTGCGCGGGCAAGTTACCGAAGCCGGCGAAGTTGCCGCGGGGTGGGATCAGCTTGACGTCGCGGGTTACGCGGAGGTTGGCGGCATCGGCGAAAACCATGGGGCGCACGGCGTCGATGGGTCCGGAGAGGCGCGCGGCGACGGCACGTTCGAGCTGCAGCTCGTGGATGGCGGGGTCGGTTTGGAGTTTGGCTACTAAAGAGGGCAGATCGGCGCCATTGGTTTGTAAAACTTCCCAGCCTAGTTTGACGTTGTCCGGGTTTAGCGA
>JALYIB010000184.1 GCA_030775965.1 Acidobacteriota bacterium
ATGTATAACACGCAGGCTGGGGCTGCCGGCGGCGCGGCTCCGGGGGGCGCTCCTGGGGGCGATGGTGCCGGACCGGGCGCTAGCGCTGGGGCGGAGAAGCCCAAAGATAACGTGGTCGATGCGGAATTTGTCGACGTTGAAGACAAGAAGTAAGTAAGTTGAGGCGAGGGAGCCGGGCGTTCTGGCCCGGCCAACCCTACAACTGCGTATGGCGCAGAACGATTATTATCAAACACTCGGAGTGGAGCGGGGGGCCGATGCGGAGGAGATCCGCAAGGGCTACCGTAAACTCGCGCGTAAACATCATCCGGATCTGAACCCGGGCGATAAATCCGCCGAGGACCGCTTCAAAAAAGTTCAGGAAGCCTACGATATTCTGAGCGAGCCGAAGAAGAAGCAGATGTATGACCAGTACGGGTTCTATTCGGAAAACGGAATGCCGGCGGGTGGTCCTGGGGGCGCGGGCGCGCCGGGCGCGGGGCCGAACATGGGTTTCGGTGGCTTCGATTTTTCGGACTTTACGCGGGCGGCGGGGTCGGGGAGTCCACGGCAGCGCTATACGGATCCGGGGGAATCGACTAACTTTCAGGACATCTTCAGCCAGTGGTTTGGGCGGCAGAACGAGCCGCACACGACGGCTCCGGAGAAAGGCACCGACCTCGAATACGGGCTGAGCATCGATTTCTGGCAGGCGATTCGGGGGACGCAGGTGCGTCTGAAGATCAATCGCCAGGAAGTTTGCACGACTTGCAACGGGAACGGGGCGCGGTCTGGCGGCGTGACGGTTTGCCCCGAATGTAATGGCAGCGGCACGGTCACGCAGATGGCGGGCGCGATGCGCTTCGACCTGAAATGCCCCAAGTGCGAGGGCACCGGACGGCTGACGAATAAATGCCCCACCTGTCATGGGGACGGGCGTATTTCGCATTCGGAAACGGTGGAGGTGCGGATTCCACCGGGAGCGCAGCAGGGGTCGCGGCTGCGCGTCGCGGGCAAGGGCAATGCGGGGACGCATGGCGCGGCGGCGGGGGATTTATACATCACGGTGCGCGTCGAAGATCATCCGTTTTTCCGGCGCGACGCGGATGACATTTTGATCACGGTTCCGGTGCGCATCGACGAAGCGGGGCTGGGGACCAAGATCGAAGTGCCGACCATCGACGGGCGCGCGCAGCTCAAAATCCCGCAGGGGACCAAGAACGGACAGAAGTTCCGCATGCGTGAAAAGGGCGTGCAGAATTCGCGGACGGGGACGCGCGGCGATCAGATTGTGGAGATCGTCATCGAAGCGCCCGAGGTGCACGACGAGCGCACCAAGGAACTGCTGCGTGAATACGCTACGCTCAACCCCGCCGATCCACGCGCGGAGATCTGGAGCAAGGTGTAATGGCAAAAGCCAAGCGAGCGGCGTTCATGATCTCGGCGGTGGCCGAGCAATACCAGATTCATCCGCAGACCTTACGGTTGTATGAGCGTGAAGGGCTGCTTAAACCCTCGCGAAGCGACGGCAACACGCGTCTTTATACCGAGGACGACGTGGAGCGGCTGGAAGTGATTTTGAAGCTGACGCGCGACTTGGGCGTCAATCTTGCGGGGGTCGAAATCATTTTGAATATGCGCGAGAAGATGGCGGAAATGCAGCGGCAGATCGAGGCGTTCGTTTCGAGTTTGAACACCGAGATCACTTCGCAGCGCACGCGTCCGAGCGCGCAGGAGCCGGCCAATTCATTGATCCCGGTGATCCAACTGCGGCGCGCGAAGAAGCCGGGGGCTTAATTCCAACCCCGCGCTGCGACGGATCATCCATAATGGATAGATCTTCTAATGCCTGCTCCATTGCGCAGCATGACTGGGTTCGCGAGAGTGCGCCGTCCGCTGGGCGACGGTGAGCTGGTGGTTAGCGTCAAAAGCGTGAATCATCGCGGGCTGGATTTGGTGATTCAGACGCCGCCGGCTCTGGAGCCGTTTGAGGGCGCTATTCGCGCCCTGGTGAAAGCGGGCGTGGCGCGGGGGCACGTAGAGGTGCGCGTGTCGCTTCCGAAGAGCGCTAACGGTGAAGCGGCGCTGGCGCTCGACCGCAAATTTCTGTACGACTATCTGCGCATTTTCCGTGAAGAGACGGCGGCGCAGGGCCTGGAATCAAAACCAGATCTCAACGCGGCGCTGCGCATTCCTGGCATGTTCACGGCCGCGGAGAGCGGGGGTCCTCCGGAGGGGGTGGAGGCGGTGCTGCAAGAGGCCTTGGCAGCGGCTCTGGAGGAGCTCAACGAATTCCGCGCGCGCGAGGGCGGTGCGATCGTCGAGGAATTGCGCGGGCATAACCAGGGCTTGAGCGCGGCGGCGGAGCGCATGGAACAGTTGCGCGCGGCGGCGGCGGACTACTTTCAAAAAAGGCTGGCGGAACGGCTGCAGGAAGTGGCTAAGGGTGTGCAGGTCGATCCGCAGAGGCTGGCGCAGGAGGCGGCAATCCTGGCCGACCGCAGCGACATCGGCGAAGAACTGGCGCGTTTGAAGATTCATTCCGGGCAACTGGCGATGCTGCTCGACGGGGGCGGGGAAGTGGGCAAAAAGCTCGACTTCCTGCTGCAGGAAATGAATCGCGAAACCAATACGATCCTTTCGAAAACCAGCGGGGCGGGGGCGCCGGCCATGCAGATCAGCGATCTGGCATTGGCCGCTAAGGCCGCCATCGAAAAGATTCGCGAACAAGCGCTCAACCTTGAATGAAGGCGGAATGACGAGCGTTTTTATCATCTCAGCGCCCTCGGGATCGGGCAAAAGCACACTAGTTAGCGAACTAATGCGGCTGGTTCCCAAGCTGCGGTTTTCGGTGTCCTACACCACGCGCTATCCGCGCGGGCAGGAACGCGATGGGGAAGACTACTATTTCATTTCGCGCGAGGAATTTGAGGAGCGCATTGCGAAGGGCGAGTTCCTGGAGTACGCGGAGGTGTTCGGCAACTATTACGGCACGCATAGCAGCGAGCTGGAGCGGGCCGGGGCCGAGGGGTACGACCTAATGCTCGACATCGACGTGCAGGGTGCGCGACAATTAAAAGAGAGAATTCCGGCCGGAGTGTCTATATTTATTTTGGCGCCGAGCCGGCAGATCTTGGAAGAGCGGCTGCGAGCGCGCAGCCAGGACTCGGAAGCCGTGATTCTGCGGCGTTTGCACGATGCGGCCGGAGAGATCCGCAATTATTCTCTGTACGATTATGTGCTGGTGAACCGGGAAGTAGCGGCGTCGGTGGAGACCTTGGTGGCCATCGTGAAAGCGACGCGTAGCCGGCGCGACCGGATGGAAAACGAGATCCGTCCGATACTGGAAACGTTTTTGTAAAAGGATCGAAATATAAAATGGCAGAAACCAATCTGAAACAAGTGGCGCAGAACGTGATTCCGGACGATCCGGAAGCCAGCGCTTACCGCTTTATCATCGTGGCGGCAAAGCGGGCGCGCCAGTTGCAGGGCGGGGCGCGCAGTATGCTGCCCACGACGTCGAAAAAGCCCACGGTGGCGGCCATGGAAGAAGTGCGGCGCGGGCTGGTGCCTTACGAAGACTCGGCGATTCAGAAGACGATGTTGCCGTTGCTGGCCGAAGAATAGCGGGGAACAATGAAGGTCGCGCTGGGCGTGGGCGGAGGCATTGCTGCTTACAAAGCGGCGGAACTGGCGCGCGCGCTGATGGAGCGGGGTTTCACCGTGGACGTGGTGATGACGCGCGCGGCGGAAGAGTTTATCCGGCCGCTGACGTTCGCCGCGCTCACGGGGCGCAAGGTGCACACGCATTTGTTTTCGGCGGCTAGCGCGGAGGACACGCTGGCGAGCGCCATCGATCACATCCGCATCGCGCAGGAGAACGAGTTGCTGGTGGTGGCTCCGGCGACCGCCGATTTGCTGGCTAAATTCGCGCATGGGCTGGCGGACGATTTGCTCACCACAACCTATCTGGCTTTCACGGGAACGGTGGTGCTGGCGCCGGCGATGAACTCGAACATGTGGAACCATGCGGCGACGCAGGCGAACATCGCTGCGCTGCGGGCACGGGGGCATGTCATCGTCGAACCGGACGAAGGACTGCTGGCTTGCGGAGCGATCGGGCCGGGGCGACTGGCGGAGCCGGCGGAGATTGCCGACGCGGTGCTGGCGGCGAGCAAGAAGAAAACCCGGCGGGAATTGGAGGGCGAGACCATTCTGATCACGGCGGGGCCGACGCAGGAGCCGATCGACGGCGTGCGGTACTTGAGCAATCGTTCCAGCGGCAAGATGGGTTACGCACTGGCGGAGGAAGCTGTCGCGCGGGGGGCTCACGTGGTGCTGGTGTCGGGGCCGGTGAGCTTGACGGCGCCGCGCGGCGTGACGTTGGTGCCGGTAGGCACGGCGCTGGAGATGCGGCAGGCAGTGATGGAGCACTTGCCTGAGGCGACCATCGTGATCAAGGCCGCGGCGGTTGCGGATTACCACATTATCAATCCTTCCAAGCTGAAGATGAAGAAGACGGCGGCACGATTGGCGCTGGATCTGGAGCCCACGCCGGACATCCTGGCTGAAGTTGGGACCAAGAAAGGCGACCGGCTGCTGATTGGATTCGCCGCGGAGACCGGGAACTTGATTGAGGAAGCGCGGCGGAAGATGCAGCAGAAGAATTGCGATATGGTGGTGGGCAATCTGGTTTCGCAAGCGGGGACGGGGTTTGAAGCGGACGAAAACGAAGTGGTGCTGGTGACGCGCGCGGGCCAGACGATCCCGGTGGAGCGCGCTTCGAAACGCGCGATCGCGGGGCGCATTTTCGATGAAGCAATGCGTTTGCGTCTGGCGTTGCACGCTGCGCAATGACTTCCGAACAGCTTCGACAGTATCTCAGCTTCTATCAGGATCTCGGCGTGAAAAACCTTTACCGGCGTGCGCCGGGCGTGCCAACGGCTGCGCTTGAAAAGCCTGTAGCCGCGTCCGTGCCCGTGCCCGTGCCCGTGTCCGCGTTGATCGAGCTGCCTGCGCTGGCACCGGCAGGCGATACGCTGGCGGAGATCCGTAAAGACATTGGCGATTGCAAGCGCTGCCGGTTGTGCGAGCAGCGGAACAGGATTGTTTTCGGCTCCGGGAGTGAACAGGCCCGGCTGGTGTTTGTGGGCGAAGGGCCGGGCGCCGATGAAGATGCGCAGGGACTGCCATTCGTGGGGCGCGCGGGACAGTTGCTCACACAAATGATCGACGGGACGGCATCGAAGGAAGGAATTCCGATCCAGCGGGCGGATGTTTATATCTGCAACGTGGTGAAGTGCCGGCCGCCGGAGAATCGCACTCCGCAGCCGGATGAAATGGAAATCTGCGGGCAGTTCCTGTTCCGGCAGTTGATGACGCTGCGTCCGAAGGCGATTTGCGCGCTGGGATCGACGGCGGCAAAGGCGCTGCTGGCGACGAAGGACGGGGTGATGCGGCTGCGCGGGAACTGGCATAAGTGGCACGACATTCCAGTGATGGTCACGTATCATCCGTCGTATTTGCTGCGGCCTTACAACCAGAATGCCAAGCGTGAGGCGTGGGACGATTTGAAGAAGGTTTTGCATTTTGTCTACGACTAGGCGCGGCGTTTTTATCACCTTCGAAGGTCCGGAGGGGAGCGGTAAGTCCACTCAACTGCGCATGCTGGGCAAGAAGCTGCGGGGGTTGAATCGCGCTGTGCTGGAGACAGCGGAGCCGGGGGGGACGCCGATCGGGCTGCAGATCCGGCGGGTGCTGCTGGACTCCAAGAATCAGGAATTGTGCGCGACGGCGGAACTGCTGTTGATGTTTGCGGCGCGGGCGCAGAATGTGGATCAGACGATTCTGCCGGCGCTGGCGAGCGGACAGGCGGTGCTGAGCGATCGCTTCACGGATTCGACGCTGGTGTATCAGGGGGCGGCGCGGGGGCTGGGCGCGGAGGTGGTGTATGACGTCGATCGTATTGCGTGCCGCGGACTGGTGCCGGATCTCACGCTGGTGATCGACATCGACGTCGAGGCGGGGCTGGCGCGGGCGCACCGGCGGAATCAGCGGACGCAGGATGTCGAGACGCGGCTTGACGAACAGTCGCTCGAATTTCATCGCAAGGTGCGGGCGGCTTATCATCAGCTTGCCGAGGATGAGCCGAAGCGCGTGAAGCTGATCGATGGATCGCGCGCGGAAGATGAAGTGGCGCTCGAAGTGTGGAGCGCGGTCAAGCGGCTGTTCGCTGAATAGTTTTGCGCTGAGGCCGGAGGCGGCTGCTGCGATCATTACCCACCAGGTTTCCACAAACGGAAGAAATCAAAATAGGCCGCGACGGGGCCCATCGCACCATCGGCCCAAAAACACGATGATGCTCAAATGGACCCACTACCCCAGACACGGTAGTGGCTCAATTTGAATTTCCTCACTCTTGACTTGGCATCCGACTTGCCCCACGCTTGAGGTATGCCGAACCGCTCCGGTAATCGCGGGCAGGGCCCGAAGGATGCGAATCAGATCGCTTTCGCGGTAGTTCAGCAGGCCACCGGCGAGGTTCCAAAACAAAAGGCCACAGATCCTACGGCAGTGACCATAGGTCGGGCTGGTGGGTTAAAGGGCGGCAAGGCGCGTGCTGAATCGCTCACGGCGGCCAAGCGCAAAGAAATAGCTAAGAAGGCAGCAACGGAGCGATGGAGCAAAGCTAAACTAAGACCACCCGTCTAGTAGGCGTAGCCTGCCAGTCGTAAACCCCTGCATAATGACAAATGGTTGAAGTAAGGGGTCGGTGAACCTAAAACGGAAGCGACGTCTCTCCCCGGTTTTTTGGAGAACCGGTCCTCTCTTTGTTTCGCAGAATTCCTTCAGGTGCTGCGAGAAGCTTGGAATTTGGTAATCTTTACCAGTTATTTTTTGGAGCGGACTCCTTACATCAACCGCAGAAAAATATCCGAGTTCATCGCATGGCGCTACGGCGCACGCTAGCAGCACTTCCACGAACAGATGTTCCTTCCTCGAACTCATTGTGGCCGTGTGATAAAGACTTCTAATCGTCTGTTGAGCTTTGCTTAGAGCCTTGCCGATTGCTCCCGACAAACATTCATCGTTGATCTTCGACAAGCCGCGATCAAAGCATTCACGGCTGGCATGGAGAGCCAGTAAGTGGGTGTAGTGCGGAAGGCCTTGTGACAGATTCAAAATTCTGTCGGCAACAGCTTCCTCTATCTCCAAGTTAAGACGCTCAAGCCCAGTGGTGATGATTTGGCGAATTTCCTTGCCAGACATACGTGGCATATGCACCTGGACAAGAGCGCGTTCCACGGAGCGGTGTTCCTCGATCAGTTCATCTACGCTATCTCCTACTCCCACCAGAACGATAGTGGCAGCCACGGCGTGATCGGAAAGCGTCTTGATTGTATCGGCCAGCGCACGCTTTACCTCGCGATTCAGCCGATCAAATTCGTCAATAATAACGATTGGCAACGATGATTGAGCAATCACCTGAAGCAGCCTACGCACATCATCCGGCCCAAAATCTTCCCCGAGGTGTTCTGCCGCACTATAACGGCTTTCAAGCGGCTCTCCAACGAAGCCAGCAGATTTTGTGGTTCTTGTGAGGTCGATTTCCTTGAACACTTTCACCCAGAGACTCTTGTAAGTATCAGTCGCGTCGCAGTTCACCCTAGGCGACAGAACCGTACTTGCCGGGTGAGAAAGAAATGAAGAGAGTACGTTTGCCAGAGAAGTCTTGCCAACGCCGCGCTCCCCAAAAACAATGGCGTGCTGACCCTTTTGGTTAACGGCATCGATAATTTCTCGCACTTGTTCCGTGCGGCCAGCAAACAAAGTCCTTTCATCGATAGGGGCCGTAGGCGTAAAAACCTTCGAAGCTTCCAACCCAAAATCCATAACCGTCTGTTCACCACTAGCCATGCGTTCGCATACCTCTTGGCACAGTATAGCAGCGAGAAGGGAAAATATAATAGCGCGCGCTGTATCTTTGGTCGTTTTTCGCTTGACAGAAGCCAATTTGTCAAGCATACTATTCAGTATGAACCAGCTTGATTCGGCCCAACGCGCCCGGGTGATCGCAGCCCTCGTGGAAGGCAATTCTATCCGCTCGGTATCCCGCATGACGGGCGTCGCGCGGAACACGATCTCTACACTGTTATTCATGGCTGGTGCCGCGTGCGCTCGGTATCAGGACGAAGCCCTCCGCAGCCTGCCCTGCAAGCGCGTTCAGTGTGATGAAATTTGGTCGTTCTGTTATGCGAAGGACAAGAACGTGCCTGCCGAGAAACGGGGCGAGTTCGGCATTGGAACCGTGTGGACCTGGACCGCCCTGGATGCCGATACCAAACTGATCGCCTCCTGGATGGTTGGCGGACGCGATGCCGTTGCCGCGCACGAGTTCATGAAAGACCTAGCTGGACGCCTAGCCAATCGCGTACAACTCACTACAGACGGCCACGCGGCCTATCTGAGCGCCGTAGAGAATAACTTTGGCAACAATATTGACTATGCCATGCTGGTGAAGATTTATGGCGAGACAGCGGAAGCCGAGAAGCGCTACAGCCCCGCTGAATGCATCGGCTGTACTCGCAAGGAAATCAGCGGCAAGCCCGATCACAAGCACATCAGCACATCATTCGTGGAGCGCCAGAACCTCACCATGCGAATGCACATGCGCCGGTTTACCCGCCTAACAAACGGCTTCTCTAAGAAAATCGAGAACCATGTCGCTGCCATCGCGCTCCACTTCATGTACTACAACTTCGTGCGCATTCACCAGACGCTACGAATCACCCCTGCAATGGCCGCTCGTGTCTCGGATCGCGTTTGGGAAGTGTCCGATATCGTCAAGCTGGTGGACGACTACAGAGAGCAACGCATTCGGGAAGGCCAAGAGAACTCAAGGAAGGCGACGGAGAAATCCTACAATCCGTTTGGATCGGCGTTGGGCCAATAGTCTAAAATCATCAAGTAATCATAGAGTTACAAGAAGATGTGGACACCCCTCTAAATTTATAATGGGGTTGTGGCTTACGATTCACTAGCCGTAGCGAACTGTTTCTTGGACCTAGCTTCCGAAGGCAATAAGAGGGTTGGTCCGATGAAATTGCAGAAGCTTGTCTACTATGCCCACGGTTGGAACCTCGCAATCAGTAATGTTCCTTTAATTAACGAATGCGTGGAGGCGTGGGAATACGGCCCCGTTATCCCGTCCATCTATCATGCTTTCAAGCGGTTCGGAAGCGGCGATATAACGGAGAAAGCGACTAGGCCTGAGATGATCGACTTCAACACATTGCGTTTTCTTACCCCCACGGTCGAAGACCAAGACACGATTGAATTCTTGAAGGCTGTTTGGGATGGCTATGGCGATCTTTCGGCCATACAATTGTCGAATCTTACTCACCAGCCCGGAACCCCGTGGTCAACTATCTACGCTCAAAATCAGGGGCGTAAAGGCGTCGATATTCCAGATGCCCTAATTAGGGAATACTTTGTCGCCCAGTCCACAGCCACCGCCTCCCACGCCTAATCAAGAACTGGTCCGCAAGCTTAGGGAAGTAATCGAAAAGACGCGGTCTATTCAGGTCAGTGGAGTACCGGATTCCAAATCCGCCCTAGAAAAGCGAGACCTGGAAATCGAACAGCAAATAGCGCTTTTAAGGGGAACGGTACAAGACATCGATGAGCGGAAAAAATACGCTCATCGTAGCTTCTGCTTGGTTGCGGTGTGGCTGTGCGTTATAGGCGTCATAATCATGTTGCAGGGGTTTAAGATTGCAGGATTCGGCCTACAGCCAGAAGTATTACTCGCCCTAATCGGCGGGACAACCACAGGCATAGTGGGTATTTTCCTAATCGTCTCCCGATACCTTTTCCCGGGGAAATAGGCCAATTTCAAATTGAGCCACTACCCCAGACACGGCCCATTTGACAGCGCTCCGTGGGAATGTGCTATTCTCGTAAAGGTTTTTGGCGAGTCGACCTTCTGCTCCCGTGCTACCGCTCTTCGTATGGAGAGTCCGGCCGGGGGCCGGCCCCGAGGCTCTGGTGGTTTCTACGCTGCCGTGAGTATGGGCTAGTCCGAAGTCTCTACCCTTCGCTGGTGCGTTTGTCAGTAGTTTTGGGAATGTTTGAGGGCGTTTAGGCGTCTCCATTTCCTGGGTATCTTTCGCAGCATTTTCTATTTTTGGAGAGTACAAGTTCGTGCCGACTTTCAATCAACTGGTGCGCAAAGGCCGCAAAGCCACGCGCTATAAGACGGCGAGCCCGGCTTTGCAGGCGTGTCCGCAACGTCGCGGGGTTTGCACTCGTGTGTATACAACTACGCCGAAGAAGCCCAACTCGGCGCTGCGCAAAGTCGCGCGCGTGCGTTTGACCAATCAGATCGAAGTAACCACTTACATCCCCGGCGTCGGCCACAACCTGCAGGAGCACTCAATTGTGCTGATCCGCGGAGGCCGTGTGAAGGATCTTCCCGGCGTGCGCTATCACGTGGTGCGCGGAACGCTCGATACCGCCGGTGTCGCGGGCCGTTTGCAGAGCCGCTCGAAATACGGAGCCAAGCGCCCCAAGGGACCGAAGGGAGGCGCGAAATAGCCTATGCCGCGTAGACGCAGACCGGAATCCCGCG
>JALYIB010000185.1 GCA_030775965.1 Acidobacteriota bacterium
ATCCACACCGACACGATCAACGAGGCGGGATTTGTCGAGGATACGATCGCGGCTATAGCCGGCCGCGTGATTCACACGTATCACACGGAGGGCGCCGGGGGCGGGCACGCGCCGGACATCATCCGCATCGCGGCGCTGCCGAATATTCTGCCGTCGTCGACGAACCCGACGCGGCCATACACCGTGAATACCATCGCGGAGCATCTCGACATGCTGATGGTTTGCCATCACCTGAACCCCTTGGTTCCCGAGGACGTGGCTTTCGCGGAAAGCCGTATACGGCCGGAGACCATTGCAGCGGAGGATATCCTGCACGACCTGGGTGTCTTCAGCATGATCTCGAGCGATTCGCAGGCCATGGGGCGGATCGGGGAAGTAGTCACGCGCACATGGCAGACCGCCCACAAAATGAAGACGCAGCGCGGCGCTCTGCCTGCGGATTCGGCGCGCAATGACAATGCGCGCGTGAAGCGTTACGTGGCGAAGTACACGATCAATCCGGCGATCACTCACGGAATCGCGCATGAAGTGGGCTCGATTGAGCCGGGCAAGCTGGCCGATCTGGTGTTGTGGAAACCCTCGATGTTCGGCGTGAAGCCGGAGATGATTCTCAAAGGCGGCTTCATTGCGTGGAGCGTGATGGGGGACGCGAACGCGTCCATTCCGACGCCGCAGCCGGTGATTTACCGCCCGATGTTTGGCTCTTTCGGCGGCGCTACTGCTGCCACTTCGGTCACTTTTGTATCGCAGGCTTCCTTGGCTGGCGGCATCCAAAAGGGCTTCAAGAAGAGAGCGGTGGCGGTAACGAACTGCCGGAAGATCGGCAAGAAGCACATGATTCATAATTCCGCTACGCCCGTGATTCACGTCGATCCCGAGACGTATGAAGTGCGCGCCGATGGCGAGCTATTAACCTGCGAGCCGGCCCAGGTGCTCCCGCTCGCGCAACGATATTTTTTGTTTTGAGGAGATTTCGATGAGAGCGTATCGAGTGGGAATTGCCGGACCGGTGGGCTGCGGGAAGACCGCGCTGGTGGACCAACTGAGCAAGCGCTTGTGGCCGGGCGTGAATTTATGCGTAGTCACTAACGACATCTACACCAAAGAAGACGCGGAGTTCCTGATGCGCCAGGGCACGCTGCCGGCTGACCGGGTGCTGGGCGTCGAAACCGGCGGCTGTCCGCATGCGGCTATCCGCGAAGATGCGTCGATGAACCTGGATGCCATCGATGAATTAGAAGCGGCGCATGCCGGACTGGAATTGATCTTCGTCGAAAGCGGCGGCGACAATCTGGCGGCGGCGTTTAGCCCGGAACTGGTGGACGCTTTTATCTATGTAATCGACGTTTCCGGAGGCGACAAGATTCCGCGCAAAGGCGGCCCGGGAATTCGCCGCAGCGGGCTGCTGGTGATCAACAAGATCGATCTGGCCCCGCACGTAGGCGCTTCGCTCGAAGTGATGGACCGCGACGCCAAACGCCAGCGCGGTGACTTGCCGTTTGTGTTCACGAATCTGAAAACCGGCGAGGGGTTGGATCGTGTGATCGAGTGGCTGGGCGCGCAGCGCGCGCGCGGACTAACCGCGTCCGGACGGCCAGCCATCGTGCCGCACTCGCACAGTCACGACGATGACGATCATCATCACCCTCACGCCGGGCACACCCACTCACACCAGGGGTGAATCGTCACACGCTCAGGTGGGCGCGCACGACATCGTCCGTGAGTTCGCCAATGGGACCGGCGGCCACGCGCCGGCCTTTGTCGAGAATACAAAATTCGCTGGCGACGCGGCGGGCGAAGGGTAGCTTCTGCTCCACCAGCAACACCGTGAGACCCTCTTCCTGATTCAAGCGCAAAACGATGTCGCCGATTTCATGGACGATGTTGGGCTGAATCCCCTCGGTGGGCTCGTCGAGAATGAGCAGCTTCGGTTCCAGCACCAGGGCGCGGCCGATGGCGAGTTGCTGCTGCTGGCCGCCTGAAAGATCGCCGCCGCGCCGCTTCATCATCTTCTTCAGGACGGGGAACAGATCGAAGATGCGGCTCGGGATAGAGCGCGCACCGTTCTTGCGAATGCCTAAGCCCACGCGCAAATTCTCCTCCACGGTTAGATGCGAGAATATCTCACGGCCTTGCGGAACGTAGCCGATTCCCAATCGGGCGCGCTGCTCGGCGGGACACTTGAGTAAATCCGTTCCGTCGAATTCGATACCGCCGGAGCTGGCGGCCTGCAGGCCCATGACGCATTTCAACAGCGTCGTCTTGCCCATGCCATTGCGGCCCATCAGGCACATGCGGGCGCCGGCCGGAATGGCCAGATCGACGTCCCACAGGGTGTGGCTGCCGCCATAAGACTGATTGAGTGTTTTGATCGCCAGCACGCTCACACTCCCAAATAAACTTCGATGACGCGGGGGTCCTGTTGCACTTTGTCCATATCGCCCTCGGCAATCACGCGCCCTTCGTGCAGCACGATCACGCGCTTGGCGATGGATCGCACGAACGCCATGTCGTGCTCCACCACCACCACCGAATGCTCCCCCGCTAAGGATTGCAACAGCTCGGAGGTGCGTTCGATTTCGTGCGGCGTCATGCCCGCCACCGGCTCATCCACCAGCAGTAACTCAGGGTTTTGCATCAGGAGCATCCCTATTTCGAGCCACTGCTTCTGGCCGTGCGCGAGGATTCTTCCGAGCGATTGACGATGCGCGGACAGGCCGATGATTTCGAGCACTTCGTCGATCCGCTGGAGCTGCGCCACGCTGGCCCGCGCCCGCAGGGTTTTTAAGAAGGAGCGGTCGCCGGCCAGTGCCAATTCCAGATTCTCGAATACCGTTAGCTGCTCGAACACCGTCGGCTTTTGAAATTTACGGCCAATGCCGGCGGCCACGATTTCCGGCTCGGTCATCTGCAGCAGGTTGATGCCGCTGCCGAACCAGGCGGTGCCGGAATCGGGACGGGTTTTGCCGGTGATGACGTCCATCATGGTGGTTTTGCCCGCGCCGTTAGGGCCGATGATGCACAGCATCTCGCCGGGGTCGACGTACAGCGTAAGCTCGTTGAGGGCCTTGAAGCCGTCGAAGCTGACGGTTAGATCCTCGAGATACAGTCTCTTATCGCGGACCATGATTTATTTGTTCTTATCCCGCGATTGTACGAGTCCGATTATCCCGCGCGGAAGGAACAGCGTCACCAGCACGAACAAGGCTCCCAGCGCATACAGCCACACTTCAGGAAACGCGCCGGTGAGATAAGTCTTGGCATAGTTCACCAGCACCGCCCCGGCAATCGCACCGTAAAGCGTGCCGCGGCCGCCCACGGCCACCCAGATTACGGCTTCGATCGAATTAATAGGCGAAAACTCGCTGGGGTTAATGATGCCGATTTGCGGTACATACAACGCGCCCGCGACTCCTGCGACGACCGCCGAGAAGACGAACAACCACAACTTATAAGATTCGACGGGATAACCCAGAAACCGCGTGCGGCTCTCGGCATCGCGGATGGCGCGGATGACGCGGCCGGCTCGCGATCCGACGATGGCGCGGCAGGCGAGATAACTAGCGGCGAGCGCGATGGCGGTGATCACCAGCAGCACTACGTGAGTGCGATCAGAATGCAGATCGAATCCCAGGATGTCTTTAAAGTCGGTGAATCCGTTGTTGCCGCCGAAGCCCATGTCGTTGCGAAAAAACGCCAGGAGCAAAGCGTAGGTCAGCGCTTGCGTGATGATCGAAAAATATACACCGGTGACGCGCGAGCGGAAAGCAAACCAGCCAAATACGAACGCGAGCAATGCTGGCACCAGGAACATCATGATCAGCGCAACGGGGAAATGATCGAAGCCGTACCAGAACCAAGGCAGTGATTTATAGTTCAGGAAGACCATGAAGTCGGGCAGGATCGGATTGCCATAAACTCCGCGAGAGCCGATCTGCCGCATCAGATACATGCCCATGGCGTAACCGCCGAGCGAAAAGAACGCCGCGTGACCCAGGCTGAGAATGCCGCAGTAGCCCCAGATCAAGTCGATTGCCATGGCCAGCATTCCGTAACACAAGTACTTGCCGATGAGCGTGACTCCAAAGACCGAGAGGTGCAGCGAAGAGGATGCGGGCACCACTTGGTTAAAGAAAGGCACGGCTACGGCTAGCGCAGCGAGCACTGTTAAAAACCATGTGCCGCCGCGATCGCCGCTGGTGCCTGGATTCCACAGACGCAACACCCTACTTATCCTCCGCAGCACGGCCGGCGGGCGGGAACAGCCCGCGGGGCCGGGTCTGAATGAAAAGAATTAAAGCGATCAGGACGAAAATCTTGGCCAGCACGGCGCCGGCGTAAGGCTCCAGAAGCTTGTTGAAAATTCCCATCGACATGCCGCCGATCAACGAGCCCCACAGATTTCCGACGCCGCCGAATACCACCACCATGAAGGAATCGATGATGTAGGATTGGCCGAGATCGGGGCCCACGTTGGTCAACTGGCTCAACGCAACGCCTGCCACGCCGGCGATGCCCGAGCCGAGACCGAAGGTCATGGCGTCCACCCACTCCGTGCGGATACCCATGGCTTTCGCCATCGCCCGGTTCTGGGAAACGGCGCGGATGTCCAGGCCCAGGCGGGTGCGCTTCAGCACCAGCAATATCAGGGAGAAAACAATCAGCGTGAAGATGACGATGTAGAGGCGGTTGAAGGTGATCGACAGCGCGTCGTTCAAACGCAGCGAGCCGCTCATCCATTCCGGAGTGACTACAGATCGATTCAGCGCGGTGAAGATAGAGCGGACGGATTGCTGCAGGATCAGGCTCACGCCGAAAGTCGCCAGCAACGTTTCTAGGGGCCGGCCGTAGAGAAAGCGAATGATGGTGCGCTCCATCAATACGCCCGCCGACCCTGCTACGATGAACGCTGCTGGAATCGCTACCAGGATCGAGATGCCGATGTGTCCAGGCATCAATGTCTGCACAACGTAGGTAGTGTATGCACCCAGCATCATCAGCTCGCCGTGCGCCATGTTGATCACGCCCATGACCCCGAAGGTAATCGCGAGTCCGATGGCGATCAGCACCAGCACCGACCCTAGACTCAAACCAAAAAACAAAGTTTCAATGCCGGAATAGAAGGTGCGCCAACCGTCGATGGTTCCCACCGCGGAAGCAGCGGCCTGACGGACGCTCTGGTCGCCTTCGGCGAAGCTACCGTCAGGATTTTTCGCAATCAACTGCACCAAGCGGTTGCGCACATCTTGGCTCACGCTTCCCCGAAGCGTGGAAATCGCTTGCAAACGCGCGCTGCTATCGGTGCCATCGAGCGCCGCCAGCGCCAGTCCCGTGGCGATCGCTTTCTTTACGCTGGAATTCGTTTCTGAAGCCATACGTTCGCGCAGCAGCTCCACTGTAGGATCGTCGAGCGACTTTACCATTTGCTCGACAGCGTCCAACCGCACCGCCGCATCCGGACTCGACAAGGCAAAGTGAGCGACGGTCATGCGCAGCGTGCGCCGCAAACTGTTATTGGTGCCGATCTTGGTCAAGCCATCAGCGGAGGCGGAGCCAGCGTCTTTGAGCGAAATGGGATCGATCAGATTGAGAGGATCGCCATCGGCCGTCTTGACGAGGAAGACCTTTTGATCGGCATTGCGGTAATACAGCCGGTCTTCGAGAAATGCAGTCAGCACGGCGCGGACGCTAGGATGTCCGCTCTGGCTGAGCCGTTCGACGATGGTGGCCTTATCGGAGTAGGGCGCTTCCCGCAGTTCGCCCAGCGTGGAAAGAAAGCTGGTATCGTTCTGAGTTTGGGCGGGAGTTTGTGCGCGCAGATGGGCTACGCCGCATAGGGCGAGCAGCAGCACGAAGAGCCGCAACCCGCCCCATCGGACGCGATGCATTATTTGTAGTTTTGTCCCGAGCACTTTTTGGTGACCTTATTATAATTCCCGCACTTCAGGGTCACCCAATCCGCTTCGATGTCTTTGCTGCCCGGCAGAAAGTCGGACCAGGCATCGCCCGCCACTAGGCCAGGCGACTTCGAAACTACGTTAAACTGGCCGTCGGCTTTCACTTCGCCGATGAACACCGGCTTGGTGATGTGATGGTTCGGCAGAACCTTGGCCATGCCGCCGGTCAGGTTGGGAGTTTCCGTGCCGGGTAGCGCAGCCAGTACCTTCTCGACGTCCGTGCTTCCTGCCTTCTGCACTGCCTTCACCCACAGATTGAAGCCGATGTAGGAAGCCTCCATGGGATCGTTGGTGGTCCGCTTGGGGTTCTTGATGAAGGTATGCCACTGGGCGATGAACGCCTTGTTCGCGGGAGTGTTGATGCTTTCGAAATAGTTCCAGGCTGCCAGGTGTCCCACCAAAGGCTTGGCGTCGAGACCGGAGAGCTCTTCTTCGCCAACCGAGAAGGCCACCACAGGAATGTCTTCCGCCGAAATCTTCTGGTTGCCCAGTTCCTTATAGAAAGGCACGTTGGCATCGCCATTGATTGTGGAAACCACTGCGGTCTTCTTGCCAGCCGAGCCGAACTTCTTGATGGCTGCGACACGCGTCTGCCAATCCGAGAAACCGAAGGGCGTGTAATTGATTGAAATGTCTTCGGCCTTCACGCCTTTCCCTAACAGGTAAGCTTCCAGAATTTTGTTGGTGGTGCGGGGGTAAACGTAATCCGTTCCTTCCAGCACCCAGCGCTTTACGCCTACTTCCTTCATCAGGTAATCGACGGCCGGAATGGCCTGCTGATTGGGCGCCGCGCCGGTGTAGATGACGTTCTTAGAAGACTCTTCGCCTTCATACTGCACCGGGTAGAAAAGCAAGCCGTCGTCCTTTTCAAAAACCGGCAGCACCGATTTTCTGGAAACGGAAGTCCAGCATCCGAAGGTGACGGCGACTTTGTCTTTCTCAAGCAACTGCGCAGCCTTTTCGGCGAACAGCGGCCAATCGGAGGCGGGATCCACTACCACCGGTTCCAGTTTCTTGCCCAGCAATCCACCTTTCTTATTCTGGGCGTCAATCATCATCAGGATGGTGTCTTTCAGCGTGGTTTCGCTGATGGCCATGGTGCCTGAAAGTGAATGTAGTACGCCCACTTTGATGGTGCCTTGGGCCGACGCGCTCTGGGAGGAAACAATCCCGGCGGCCATCAGCCAAGCGGTCATAAACAGTGCTTTACGCTTCATGAATGTGGCTCCTTTTCTCTCTGAGGTTAAAATCGCTAATTTACATCTGGATCTGGAGACCGATTCCTGCTTGCCAGGTATCGGGCTGAATTTTGTTGAATTTCTTATCCAGGAAAAACATCATGACGCGCGCATTGAACTGCTTCATGATGTAGTTGAGATTCACTTCCGTAGTTTTCTGGTCGAAGCTGGCAGTGGGGCCACGGGTAAAGTCTGCCTTGGCATACTTGCCGAGGATCTCGAACTTGCCACTATACTTACCGGCGGAAATCACTTTCGGAAAGAGGAAGCTCGCCAGGCCATATATTCCCTGGCTCTTGTAGCCTCCGACGTACCCGCCTAGCCCGTTGTAGTTGGAATATTCGCTCTCGATCGAAAACGCGCCGCCCTTCAATACTTTTTTCTCGAGCAGGAAATCAATGGTGGAGGCAGTGTGCCCGTCCTGAATCTGACTGGCAGCACCAATGGCAAGCAGATTTTTATCGCCATAGTAGGTTCCATTCAAGTAGTAGCCGTCCTCTTTATCCCACAGGTCGAGTTGGACGCGAGCGGCGCCAATCATCTGGGATTTGCCGGTACCGGCGGACCCGCCGTCGAAGCCGCCAATCGAGACTTTCAGTTTGTCGAAGTCGCCCCAATAGGCGATTCCGTTATCGCGGCCCTGAAATACAAAGTTGTATCCGTCCTGGATGCCATCGTTATACACGGCCCACTCATGCGAGTAGAAGGGCCCATAAAGATTGGCGCGATCGCTGGGCGGCAGGAAACGGCCGGCCCAAATATTGAACTTCGGAGAGGTTGAGAATTCCGCCACTGCGTCCAGCACCCCGATCTTATTGGTGACGCTGTCGTAATCGGTATTGAACATGAACTTGATCCCGTCCGTGACAGGCCCGCTGATATAAATACGCGCGTGATTCAGCTGGAACTGATCGGTAGATTTGGAGCCGTCCGGGTCGGTATGCACGTAGCTGGTTTGCAGTCCGGCGCCAATC
>JALYIB010000186.1 GCA_030775965.1 Acidobacteriota bacterium
GTGCCCGGCAACCTGGTCGACGTCTCCATTCAGAACCTGTCCTTTGCCTGGCTAGCGCCGCTCAGCGGCAGCTACGGCGCAGGCGTAGCGTTCTTTAGAAGCACTACGCCCATCACCTTCAACCTCCATTCCGCCGATATCCTCGGCGGCTATCCGGTGGGAGTCAGCAGCGTCAGCCGCTAGTGGGAACTATGAAAATACCTCTAGCGGGACACCCGCATCGGCTCCAAAAGGGCCAGGAAATCATCGAATTCGCTTTCGTGGCTTTGCTCTTTGCGCCCATGTTTTTGGGCATGTTCGTGATCGGCATGAACCTCATCATGAGCATTCAGGCGAATAATATGGTCCGCAATCTAGGCGACTTGTACATTCATGGGGCGGACTTCTCCACCTACCCCTTCCAGCAACTCGCCCAGCGCATGGGCACCGGCTTGAATCTGCAAGTGCCTTCCTTCAGCGGCAACCTGCAGAACAATACCGCAGCCAGTGGCGACGGCATCATTTGGATCACGCAAGTCATGTATGTCGGCGCCACCACCGACCCCAACTGCGTCGCGGCCGGCAACGGCAATTGCACCAATCACGACAGCTTCGTCTTCATGCAGAGAGTAGTGTTCGGCAATAGCACCCTAACCGGCCAGCATGGGAGCTCCATGGGCGATCCCAGCGGCGCCACCCTCTCGAGCCAAGGGAGCGTCTCGAACCCCATCACCGATGTGAAGGCCAAGCTGCCCGCCGCCGGGCAAAGCGCGATGGTGGCGCTGTGGCAGACCACGGCCAATGGCCAGGCGCCGCTCGCCGACGGCCAAGTCTTCTATGCCGCCGAAGGCTTTTTTCAAACCCCCAGCCTCAGCCTGGGCAATAACGTCAGCCAGGGCGTGTCCGTACGTTCTTTTTTTTAGGAGTTTCTCATGAAGTACCCTTTGCGCCAGCGCCGAACAGCCGAAAGCGGAGCATCTCTGATGCTGGCCGTGATGTCCCTGATATTCCTGGTCCCCATGATTGGCTTGGCGGTCGACGTCGGTATGCTCTACGTAGTCAAAGCGCGCTTGCAAGGCGCCGTTGACGGCGCCTCTCTCGCCGCCGCGCGTTCTCTCAACCTGGGACAGACCACCGCCGCCCAAGCCACCAGCGCCAAGCAGAACGCGGTGAATTGGTTTTATGCCAACTTCCCTCCCGGCAGTTGGTTGACCAACAGTACGCTGATGGACACTAGCGACACCCACGCCCACGTCTATGACGACCTCGTGAATCCCAACCTGCGCCACGTCGACGTGACCGCGAGTTCCCACGTCCCCACGCTCTTCATGAATTGGTTTGGCGTCCGCTTCACCAATATCGTGGCCTATGGCTTCGCGTCCCGCCGCGATGTCAACGCCATGCTGGTGATGGACCGCTCCGGCTCCATGTGTCACAGTTCATCGCCGCCCTGCACCAGTAGCGACCCCACTTGTGGGGCCTTGATCCAAGCCTCTAAAACCTTCACCGGACAATTTTCCGCCGGCCGCGACAAAATCGGAGCGATTTCCTTCGCCGATAACGCCTACCTGCACAGCGTGCCCACCACTGCGTTCCAGACCAGCCTGGGCTACATCAACAGCTTCGGTACCGGCAACGGCGAACTCGATACCATTGCGTGCGGCGGAGGCACCGCCACGCCGCAGGCCATTGCCCTGGCTTACAACGAACTTTACAAAATCAATCAACCCGGTGCTCTGAATGTCATCGTGGTTGAAACCGACGGCAAGCCCAACACCGTCACCGAAAACTTCTGGGACGGAGCAGCCTCGGCCATCGCCGCCGGCAGCTCCTGCCGGGATGCCAATAACAAAACCAAAGGCCAAGGCGGATTCGGCAGTTCGGCAGCGCTCCCCGCCTGGACCGGAGGCCACAGCATGAACGCCGGCGGCTCCGGCTACATGGCGGATATTCCGGCCGGCATCATCGGAGGCATCGGCGGAACCGATACCGGCACCACCAGTTTTTTCTTGTTCAACTCCTGGACCACGCTGAAGACCAACACCTACAGCGAGGTCACCACCGGCGGCGGCGCGACCCCCCAATACTCCGCAGCGAATGGCTGTTGGATGGCAATGAACCATAGCACCAGCGGGTCCGCCAACGATCTCGCCTGGATGCCCGCGACGGACGTCTATGGCAGCAATCTGGTCAACCCATCCTACAATTTCGTCAATGGCGTTTCCGGAGCACATATTACGGACCTCACCATGAACAACATTCGCGCGGCCTCTTTTAATGCCACCGACAGTGTGGCCACGCGCGCCCGCACCAACGCCAATCTGCCCGTCACCGTTTTCGCCGTCGGTTTCACCTCCACTGTCGATGACACCATCCTGCAGCGAATCGCCAACGATCCCGATTGGCTCCCCAGCGCCTCCTGCGTCAGCTCCGGCGATTGCGTCTTCAACGCCAATCAACCTCAGGGCACCTATGTCTTCGCCGCTAGCACCGCCGATCTCATTCCGGCTTTTCTCACGCTCTCCTCGCAGATTCTCCGCTTAAGCCGCTAAGGCCGCCGTATGCGATCCTGGGTAGTATGCGCGGGCTCATCCTGCTTTCGTTCGCGCTCGCCCTGCGCGCCGACGAGCGCACCCAGCAGCTCGCCGAGCGTCTGGCCCGCGAAGCACAGGCGTTTGAGGAAATCGCGCCCAGCTTAGTCGGCCGCGAAACCCTGCATCAGCGCGTCATGGCCGCGCCCACGCGCTTCAAAATCCGCGTCGGCGACGCTGCCCGGCACCCCGTCGCCGCTTGGAGGGAGCACGAAATCGTCTCCGAATACGCCTTCGCCGTGCTCGGCCGCGAGATCCATGAAATCCGCCAGGTGACCTCAGTCGACGGCAAACAAGTCGCCGGCCAGGCCCAGGCCCAGGACGCACTTGCGAAGCTCATCACCAGCCACAACGACGAACGCAAGCGGCGCGCCCTAGAGCAACTGGAAAAATACGGATTGCAAGGCGCCGCCATCGACTTCGGCCAGATTCTTCTCCTCTTCATGCGCGGCAATCTCGAACGCTACGAAATCACCGCCGCCGGCCCGCGCCTGCTGGGCGTCGTGCCCGCGCAGGTCTTCCACTATCGCCAATTGGATGGCCCCGACGCCCTAACCGTGTTCCGCGGCGGCAGCGCTGCCCCAACTCAGCGCCTCAGCGTCGAAGGCGAAATCTGGGTGCGCGAAGCCGACGGCCTCCCACTCCGTATCACCATGGCCGCCACCGATTCGAGCACGGAAAAAACCCTGCGCGAAGAAGCCAGCGTCGATTACGCCAGGAGCGAATTCGGCACGCTGCTGCCCGTTGAAACCACCCACCGCGAACTCCGCGCCGGCGTTGAAGTCGAGGAAAACAAGTTCACCTACTCCGAGTTCCACCGCTTCGGAGCGCCGCACTAATGCGCGTGGTTTACCTGCACGGTTTCGCCTCCAGTCCGCAATCGACCAAGGCTCGTTTCTTCGCCGCGAAATTCGCCCAGGCCGGCATCCCGTTTGCAGCCCCCGCCCTCGACGGCGGCGATTTTCAAAACCTCACCGTCAGCGCACAAATGCAAATCGTCGACGCGGCCGCTTCCATGGGAGACCGGCCCGTGCTCATGGGCTCCAGCCTCGGCGGTTATCTGGCGGCGCTCTACGCCGCCAAGCACCCCCGCTCCGTCGACCGCCTGATCCTCCTCGCCCCCGCCTTCCGCTTTCTCGAACGCTGGCGCGCCCGCCTGACCTCCGCCCAACTCGAGCAATGGAAGCAGCAAGGCTCGGTGCCCATCTATCACTACGGCGCCAAAGCCGATCGCCGCCTTGGCTACCAGTTCGTCGAAGACGCGGAAAAATTTGACGCCACCCCCGACTTTCATCAGCGCGCGCTCATCCTCCATGGCACCGAAGACCAGGTAGTCCCCTACCAAGGCTCTTACGATTTCGCGCTCGAACACGCCCGCACGCGCGTCGTGCCCTTCCCTTCAGGCCACGAATTGACCGACGTGCTCGAAGACCTTTGGCGCGAAGCCGCCGCCTTCCTGGAATTATCCGCCCCAGGAGTCGTATGATAGATAAGGAAGTCCTGTGGCGGCTGCAACGTTTTGCCGCCCACTGACGTCCTTAATTCGTAGCGGCGTAGGGCTGGGTGTGTAAGTGCCTGACCAGAATCTAAATAGCCCCGACATGGTGCCTGGGAATAACCCCGAAGACGACCACCTGGCACACTTGCTGCCACCCGCCTCTATTGAGAAGCCCTGGTTCTTAGAAATTTTCAAGAACATCAAGGAACTCATCCATCCTCCCCAGCTGCCGCCCCTCGAAGTCACCTCCAAGCCAGTACCCATCCACGAGATCACGATTTACGCCGGCAACGAAGCCAAGTCCGGAATTTTATCGATCGCGATTCACGTGGGCGTCATCGCGTTGCTGGTATTCCTCGGGTCCTTGAAGCCGGTGCAAAAAATGGTGCAGCAGGTGACCGGTGTCGAAATCGACCTGCGCCCCTACATCGCCCAGAACAAGAAACAAGCCTCCGGCGGCGGCGGAGGCGGCGGAGCCCGCGAACTCCTGAACGCCAGTAAAGGCAAACTGCCCAAGCCCGCGCCCAAACAATTCACTCCTCCGCGCGTCGACCCGCTCCCCGACCCCAAGCTGCCCATGCCCGCGACCATCGTCGCTCCCGAAGACATCCCCAACATCACCGCGACTAATTTTGGCGATCCGTTGAGCAAGCTTGGCATCCCGTCGAACGGCATCGGCTCCGGCGGCGGAATCGGCAGCGGCTCCGGCGGCGGCGTAGGTTCCGGTAAAGGCCCCGGCGTGGGTCCCGGCTCCGGCGGCGGTTTCGGCGGCGGCGCTTACCGCATAGGCGGCGGTGTATCCGCCCCCAGCGTGCTCAGCAAAGTGGAGCCCGAATATTCCGAAGAAGCCCGCAAAGCCAAATGGCAAGGCACGGTAGTCCTGCAACTGGTAGTGGACGACCAAGGCCGCCCCCAGAACCTCAAGGTTCTACGCTCGCTCGGCCTGGGCCTGGACCAGAAAGCCATCGAAGCCGTAGAAAAATGGCGCTTCAAGCCCGGCATGAAAGACGGCAAGCCCGTCCCCGTGATGGCCACTATCGAAGTAAACTTCCGTCTGCTGTAGCCCATTAATCGTTGCCGGTTTGATCGCGGCCGCCCTAGTAATTCAATGTAATTATGAAAGCGTCTCTCGTCCGGATCGGTAATTCCCGCGGCGTGCGCATCCCCAAGGCGTTTTTGCAGCAGGCCGGGCTGCGCGATGAGATTGAGATCGAAGTCCGCGAATCGCAAGTAGTGATTTGCCCGGCGAACCATCCACGGGCGGGTTGGGACGAATCCTTCGCGACCATGGCGGCGCGCGGCATGACAAGCTCCTGGATCGAGCCGCTCCTTCGAAATGGGATGAATCGGAATGGGAGTGGTAGGCCGCCGCTTTGACATCTATCTGGTAAATCTTGACCCAACAGTGGGACGCCAGATCCGTAAAACGCGGCCCTGCGTGGTCGTCTCCCCAGATGAAATGAACCGTCATGTGCAGACCGTAATTGTCGCGCCGATGACTACCAAAGGACCGCCCTACGTCTCTAGGGTCGCGTGCACGTGTCAAGGCAAGCGCGGTCACATCGTGCTGGATCAGATCGCGCCACCGATCGCCTTCGTTTGGTCAAGAGACTAGGCAAGCTGACCGGCGCATCCGCTAAGGGAGTAATCGCGGTGCTGGGCGAAATGTTCGCCGAGTAGGCCGTAAAGCCTTGCCCGAAGCGATATAAGGTGTACGCTTAGTTAGCTATGGCCTTTCGTGAACTCCCTCCGCGCCGCCGCAATCCGCAAATAGGAATTGCCGCCATCGTCATCGGCGCCATACTCGTGCTGGCCTTCGGGCGCACTATTTGCAGTTACATCGTCGATTACTTCTGGTGGCGCGAAATGGGCCAAGTGCCCACTTGGATCCGCATGACCGCCTACCGCTACCTCCCCGGCCTGGCCGCGTGGGTGGTCGTTTTCGCAGCGCTTTGGGTCGCCCACGCCCGCGGCATGAAACACGCCGGCGAACGCTTGGGAGCTTGGCCGCTCTACGCCAAACTAAGCACTCTCGCACTGGCGTTCGTAGCCATGATCCTGACACTTTCCACCGTCGAAGGCTGGACCGTGGCCCGCTACGTCGGCGGCAAAGGCGCCGCGGCGTCAGGCTGGATCGATCCGGTGTTCGGTAGGCCGCTGCCGTTTTATTTCTTCGAGCTCCCCTTCTACAACATGCTGCTGAGCTGGGTCGCCGCCACCGCCTTCGTCGCCGCCCTCATCTATTACGTAGCCGCCCGCGGCTGGCAACTCAAGCGCGACATGCCCGGCTATGTCTTCGGCCAGGAATTAGATCTGCGCGATTTAGGCCGCCTGGGCCGTCTCGAAACCGGTTTGTTAAAAGGACTAGCGGCGCTCTTCCTAGTGGCGCTCGCCGCACAATTCTGGCTAGGCCGCTACGACCTCATGCTGAGCGATCACGGCAACCTCATGGTCGGCATCGACTACCTGCAACAAAATTTAGGTCTCCCGCTGCAAACCATCAAAGCCGCAGCGGCAATCTTGGCCGCGATCTTAGTGATCGCCGGACGCCGCAAGCTAGCCATCGCCTGCGCCATCGTGTTGGTGGTCGATTGGGTTGTTCCTCCGCTAGCCGCCAGCCTTTACGTGCGCCCCAACGAACTGATGCTGGAGAAGCCCTACATCGTCCGCCACATCGAAGCCACCCGCGCCGCGTACGGCATCGACAAGCGCGCGAGCGTTATCAATTTCCCCGCCGAAAAAGAAGGCCGCATCGATTTCGAAGCCAATCGCGCGCAGCTCGAAAACGTCCGCCTGTGGGACTGGCGCGCCTTCCACGACACCCTAAGCCAAAGCCAGCCCTTGCGCCCCTACACCTACGCCGACACCGACGTCGACCGCTATCAAATCGACGGCCGCCTGCGCCAAACGCTGTTAGCGCCCCGCGAACTCGATCTCAATCAACTCGGCGACGCCCGCAACCGCTGGATCAACCGCGCTCTCACCTTCACCCACGGCTACGGCATCGTCATGGCCGAAGCCAACCGCATCAGCGAAACCGGCCTTCCGCAACTCCTCGTGCTGGACGCCCCCGTAGAAGTAAAAACCCCCAGCCTAAAAGTCACCAAGCCCGAAATCTATTACGGCGAGACCATGGACGAATCCGTTTTCGTCCGCACCTCGCAGCCCGAATTCAACTACCCCTCCGGCTCCAGCGAAGTCAACACCCGCTACGACGGCAAAGGTGGATTCCCCATGTCGTCGGTAGGCATGCGCACGCTAGCCACCGTAGCCGACGGCGATTGGAACATCCTGCTGACCAATTCGCTCACGCCTGAGAGCCGCATGATGATCCACCGCAAAGTGACCGAGCGGGTTGCCGAACTAGCGCCCTTCTTAAGCTGGGACGAAGACCCCTATCTGGTCAACACCGCGGACGGCCGCCTGGTGTGGATCTTAGATGGCTACACCACCAGCGAATCCCATCCCTACTCACGCCCGGTAGCGATGGAAAATCTAGGCCGCTTCAACT
>JALYIB010000187.1 GCA_030775965.1 Acidobacteriota bacterium
CTACGCGTTTGCTGTAGTGGCGCTCCTCGCGGGGCTCACTGTCCCAGCAAGCGCGCAGACAACGTTCCAGACATGCATTGGCGGTGCGGTCAACCCGACCATCCGCGCCGAAGGGTACACCGAACTGGCTGGTGACATCACGATCACCTGCTCGGGTGGCGTCGTCACCCCGTCAGGCAGCACCGTTCCGGCTGTGACCATCAACGTTTCGATGAACACCATCATCACCAGCAAGCTTACCTCGACGGGATTCACTCCGAATTTCAACGAGGCTCTCTTGTTGATCGATGAGCCGGGTTTGAACGCCGCCGGCAATCCGCTGCTGAATTGCGGGGCTGCGGCAGCACCTTTCGATCCGATAGCGGGCGTTGGTGTCTGCAGCATTACCTCGAATGGCGCGGCGACCTACAGCGGTGCGGCTGGCCACCCGAACGTGTTCCAAGGCCGTCAAGTGGTCGGGTCCAACAACCAGATCATTCAATTCATCGGCGTTCCCTTGGATGGCGGTACCCACACGCTGCGCATCACCAACATTCGCGGCAACGCGGTGTTTCTGAGCGGCGGACGCATCACCAATAGCAATTTTGGCGTGGGTCTCACCTTCCAGACGTTCGTCACCTTCACGTCGCCGAACTCGGTGAACGCGCAGTTGATTAACGTGACCAACGGCTCCATCCGCAACGGCTTGGATAGCGTTTCGGGCAGCCCCGCCGGTCCGTATCTGCAGTGCATCTTTACCACTGTCCAGAGCGTCTCGGGCGGTAGCGTAACGCTACTCGAAGGGTTCCCGTCGGCCTTCAAGGCGCGCAACTGGCGGCAGATTGCCGATAACGGTCTATATGTAGGGACCGCTGACTGGCAATATCAGGGCACGAGCAACTTCTCGGCCAACGACTACGTGCAGAACGTACCGAACGCCTTCTACAACACGGAGAGCGGCTTCATGTACCCGCCGACCGGAATTGTTCCCATTCCCAATCCTCCGCCGGGTATTTCGAGCGCTACCGGCGCTCCGGCCGGCAACACTCCTTTCACTTCTGGAGCTGGCGATCCGACGGGCATCTCGACCGCCGGAGCTGTTAGCAACGGTACTCGCTTTGCCGTGGTGTTCTCGGGCATCCCGGCCGGCACCGTTATCAGCGTTCCGCAGAAGGTGGACTTGATCAACGTCTCCGGCGGCAGCGGCACGCACACCGGCACCATGCTGGCTGTGGGCGGCACCGATTCCGACGGTAGCGGCTCCGGCGGCACCGTTGGCACAGGTGGCATCACTACCTCGGGCTCGAACTTCACCGTGTTCTACGAAGTTCTGTTCGCCGATCCGCTGGCGATTGAAAGCGCCACCATCCCGGTTACTGCGGTTGTACAGCCGTTCAACGGCACCAACCCGCAGGTGAACCAGGTTGCGACCGCGCAGGCCGGGTTCGCTCCGTTCTACAATAACGGCGCCGGTTCCGCGGCTGGCCTCCCGCTGACTCTCGGTCGTCCGTTGACTTCGTCTGTCGGTCCGATCCCGCGCTTTGTGACGGGCTTGTTGCCGACCACGCCGATCACCCTGTACTCCTTCAGCCGCTGTGCTTGCGACCTGCTCTTCCCGTGGGTGGTTGGCGATTCCACGTTTACTACCAGTATCGTGGTCGCTAATACCTCACTCGATCCAGGCCCGACCTTCGGCTTCCTGGCCGCTCCGCAAGCGGGAACGGTGCAGTTCTGGTTCTTCGGAACGAGCGATATCAGCTTCAATCCGTCGAACTTTGGCACTGCCACAGGTCCTGCAACCGTGATCGCGTCGCAAACAACTACGGCTTCGGTACCTGCCGGATCGTACGTTGCGTTCGTGATCAGCCCCACCAATGCGGGTGCAACCACCCAAACTGCCGGGAACGGTCTCAAGCCGATCGCGGGTAACTTCGCCGGTTATGTCATTGCGCAGTCGCAGTTCCAATACTGCCATGGCATCGCCTCGATCTCCGCGCCGAACCTGAGCCCGCAGACTTATCTGGGTCTGGTTTTGGACAAGGTGAGTATTTTCACCGGCACCCTTACCGGAACCGGTGGTGGTGGCAGTGGCACCCTCACCTTTACCAGTGGGCAACAGTTGCCGCGCACCAACCAGGTGTTCGCGGACCAACTGGAGAACTAACGTAGCAGTAGTACAGCAGTCAGTAGTGACGAAAGGGAGGGCTTCGGCCCTCCCTTTCGTATTGTGAATCCTAAATTCCCAGTTTGCTGAGTATGCGGTAAATCTCGTTTAAATTTTGCCGGTCCGCGGGCGTGAACTGCCCAGCCAATTGGGCGGCGGCCTGGCCCAAATCAGAGCGTATAATCACGGGGCTGGCGAGAATCCCCAAAGTTTGCATTGCCACTTGCTCGTTAGGCAAGAGGGCGCGTACCGGCATCGCGCAGTGCGGCCGGGTGTCGTCGAGTCCGTCGGGAGCAGGAGGATCGGCCACCCAAACCGGAAAACCACCCACCGATCCATCCGTTGAAGTATTCCAGTGGCCCGGGGAGCCGATGCCGCCGGCGTTACGCTCCAGCAGCAGCAAGCCAACGTTCAACTGGTTTCCGTTGGGCATGACGATGGCCCACATCCGCCGCGGCTCGGTGGCCGGGTAAACCACCGGAAATACCGGCGTGATGCCTTGGTCTATCAGGCTGGTCCCGGCGAAGGTGGGCAGCAGCGCATTGGCTTCCGCCGCGAGGCTTAGATAGTTCGCTGACATTCCCGAAGCCCCGCGGGTAGCGCTGGTCGGCTCGACCACATACTGGGGATAGGTAATGGCTCCAGGCAGATTCACTGCGGCGGCGTCGGCAAGCAAAAGCGTCAGGGGTTGGAGGCCCCAAGCGCCCGTCAGGTCCTGGCCGAAGATGTGGTAAGCAACTGTGTTGGGCTGGGGCGTGAAGACGCTCGAATCGAACCAAGTCTTATAGAGCCGCGCCGGATCCCAGGGAGGCGCGTCGACGCCAAAGGCGGCGCGGTAGCTCTCGCGCGTGTATTCCTGGAACAGGGCGAGGAGGGCAGGGCTATAACTGGCCTCATCCGGCTGCGGCGGGGCCACGGGTAAACTGACAGGTGCGCTCATCAGGCTAAAAATCTCCTGCCTGATCGTAGATATCATTCTCCCGGGCGCGGGCAATTTCGATCAGCCTATCTTGTGTACCGCTAAGCCGGTTGGCGTAAAGGCGGGGACGTGATTGCGCGGGCCTAAGGTTTGCCGGCGGAGGATGGCTTCGACAAGAGCAGCGGGATTCGAACCTCGCTCTCGAAAGGCTGAACGGTCAAGCGCAGAGCAGCGTTAAAGACGCCCTTGCCGGAAGGACGATAAGTCACTTTGAACGTCGCTTCTTCTTGCGCCCGGAGCTGAAATTTCTTCGGTTGCACGACGAATCCAGGGAAATCCGCGATCAAATCGGCTTCCACGCGAATCTCTCCCGGGGCGTTGTTGTGGAACACGATTTCTTCCGTCGATTCCTGGCCCACCGTGAAGGACATACTCTCGCGACTGAGCGTACGAATGGAAGACGTGGGAGCGGGAACTCTCTTGATGGCCTCGACCGCCGTTTCCGGAGTGATATCCTTAGGCAGTTTAATCGCGGGCGCTGCCTCGGGGCCCGTGGGCCCGACCGGCATGGCTCCCAATACCGTCGGTATCACGTCTTTTGAAGCGTCGTGGTACCACTTCCATTGACCGTTTTCAAGCTTCCAGCGGTCTATCCTGCCGGAAGGAATCTCGATGGGCCGCCCCTCCATCATGAGCGTCTGCTTCGATGCGGAAGTCACTGCCGCCTTGGTGAAGTTATCGGAGTACACGATCTTCTGCAATTCGGGCGATGCGGATTTTTCTTTGGGCGCGCCCAGATAATAATCCTGGCTGTCTTCGGCTACCAGTTCGTAGGCTTTGCGGAAATTTCCTTCCATTTGATACTTCAGGAAGGCCGTGGCCTGGGCGCGCAAGGCCTGATCCACTTCCGGGGGCGGCGCGGGGGCCTGTGCGAGACTCAATAGCGGCGCGGCCAAGAGAATAGCAGTGTAAATTCGCATAGGTTTTCGTGCGGAAGTGGCTGGGAGGCAGGGATTCGAACCCCGATACGCGGCTCCAGAGGCCGCAGTCTTACCGTTAGACGACCTCCCAACTTTATCCAGTTTATCAGA
>JALYIB010000188.1 GCA_030775965.1 Acidobacteriota bacterium
GCCCACCATCACGACGACAACGATGCCGACGATCCACAGCAGAACATTGGATTTCTTTCCAGGAGGCAGTGGGGGCTGGCTGCTGGCGAATGGATCGGGAGGCGGGAAAGAAGGCGGAACCGAACTCGACATAGATGCGTTTCCTTTCTTGTCAGACGGTAGCTAATGAATCAGGCGTTCTTGAATCATACAATGGAAGCGTTGACAATACCATCTCGCCCCCCGGGTCCGAAGAATGCGCGGCCGTGGTTCGGCGTGCTGCCGCATTTTCGCAAGGACCCCGCGGGTTACTTGCTGAGCGTGGCGCGGGAGCACGGTGATTTGGCTTACATGCGGCTGGGTCCGCAGCATGCTTTTGTGGTGAGCCATCCGGACGCGATTCGCGACATTCTGGTGACCAATCAGGGCAACTTCACGAAGAGCCGCATGCTGGAGCGCGCCAAGGTGCTGCTGGGCGACGGCCTTCTGACGAGTGAAGGCGAGTTTCACACGCGGCAGCGGCGGCTGGTGCAACCGGCGTTTCACCGTGACCGGCTGGCGCGCTACTCGGCGGATATGGCCGCCTGCGCCGAACGGGCGGACAGGGCGTGGACCGCGGGCGCTGAGTTGGACATGCATCGTGAGATGACGCGGCTGACGCTGGCGATCGTGGGGCGAACTTTATTTAGCGCGGATGTTTCCTCCGAGGCCGACGAGATCGGGCGCGCGATGACGCAGATCTTTGAATTGTTCGACACATTGCTGCTGCCGTTTTCGGACTGGATCCAGAAGCTGCCGATTCCGCCGGTGCGGCGCTTCGAGAAAGCTCGCGATAAACTCGACCGGATCGTTTACGGATTGATTGCCGAGCGGCGGGCGAGCGGGCAGGACGCGGGCGATCTGCTGTCGATGCTGCTATTGGCGCAAGATGAAGATGACCAGGGTCACATGACCGACAAGCAGGTGCGCGATGAAGCGTTGACGCTGCTGATCGCCGGGCATGAGACTACGGCGAATGCGTTGACTTGGACTTGGTATTTACTTTCGCAAAATCCACAGGCGGAAGCGCGCATGCACGAAGAGCTGAATCGAGTGCTGCGCGGGCGGGTGCCGGCGTTTGAGGACGTCCCGCGGCTGCCGTACACCACGGGGGTTTTTTCAGAATCGCTACGGCTGTTTCCGCCGGCGTGGGCCATCGGCCGGCGCGCGAAAACGGAATATACGATTGGCGAGTACACCATTCCGGCGAAATCGATTTTATTGATGAGTCCGTGGGTGGTGCATCGCGATCCGCGCTGGTGGCCGGAGCCGGAGCGGTTCAAGCCGGACCGCTGGCGTCCGGAGGAGAGCGAGAAGCGCCCCAAGTTCGCGTACTTCCCGTTTGGGGGAGGGTCCCGGGTGTGTATCGGCGAGAGATTTGCGTGGGCGGAGGGCGTGCTGGTGCTGGCGACGCTCGCGCAGAGGTGGAAAATGCGCCTGGTTCCGGGGCATCCAGTGGCGACGCGGGCGGTGATTACGCTGCGGCCGCAGCACGGGATGAAGATGACGTTGGAACCGCGTGGGGCGGCCCCCAGGGAAGGTCGTTAAGCTTGGCGAATCATTTCAACGTCGATGGTGAGGTCCACGTCTTCGCCCACGAGAAAGCCGCCGGCCTCGAGCGCGACGTTGAAGTTCATGCCGAAATCCTTACGGTTGATGCGGGTCTTGGCGGTGGCGCCGCGGCGCATGTTGCCCCAGGGATCTTTGGCTTCGCCGGTGAGTTCTTCGACGTTCAAGGTCACTTCTTTGGTGATGTCGCGGATGGTGAGGTCGCCGACCACATGGAAGCTGTCGCCGCCGATCGAGGTCACTTTCTTGGATTTGAAGGTGATGGCCGGGTACTTCTCGACGTCCAGAAAATCGGCGCTCTTGAGGTGTCCGTCGCGCTGTTCATCGCGGGTGCTGATGGTGGCGGCGTCGATGCTGGCGTCGACGCTTGAAGCGGCGGGGTTGGCGGGATCGAAATTAACGGTTCCGCTCACTTTGTCGAATCCGCCTTTCACGTTGGCGATCATCATGTGGCGAACCTTGAACTGCGCCGCGGAGTGCGCGGTATCGATCTGGTAGGTGCTCATCTCAATCCCTTTCCTCTTGGGAAATGCACTTCTTATCAGACCGCAACGGGGCGGGGCGAAGCAACTTTAATTCGTGTGCAGCGGGGCGAGTTAACCCCTTTCAGGATCGAGCACGGCGATGTAACCCAAGTTTCGATAAAGTTGCTTGTGATCCAGGCCGCAGCCGACTACAAAGCGGTCGGGGATTTCGAAGCAGCGGAAATCGACGGGCACTTGGACGATGCGGCGCACGGAGCGGTCAAGGAGCGTGCAGATGCCGAGCGATCGCGGGCCGCGGCCGGCTAGAGTCTGCAAAAGATAGCGCGTGGTGAAGCCGGTATCGACGATGTCCTCAACCAGCAGGACGTCTTCGTCGAGAATGGGTTCGTCGAGATCTTTGGCGATGCGGACCAGGCCGGGCGTGGGGCCGCGCGGGGGGCCGCCGAAGCTGGAGATCGCCAGGAAGTCGATCTTAACGGGGATGGTGAGGGCGCGGGCCAGGGCGGTGAGGAAAAAGACCGAGCCCTTGAGCACCGCAATCAGCTTGAGATTGCGTCCGCGATATTTTTCGCTGACCTCGACGGCGACCGCGGCGATGCGGGCGTTGACTTGTTCTTCCGTGAACAAGATTCTCTCGATGTTTTGAGGGGCCGGCGTCACGAGGCCACCGTTCGCAAGCCGTATTTGAAGACCAGGTCCTGGAAATCTTTTTGATAAAACACCTGAATATTGATGTGCGGATAAATGGCGCGCAGCAGCTTCACTTTGCGATTTTTCTTGGTTACCAAGGATTGTTTCATGGTGGTCAGTTCGACGTAGAGGTCGAATTCGGGCAGGTAGAAGTCGGGCGTGAAGGCTTCGGTGACGTGGCCGTCTTTGTCCCATTGAAGCGGAAAACTGCGCGGCTCATATTCCCACTGGATGCGGTAGAAGTCCAGCAAATTTGCGAACATTTCCTCGCTGGGATGGCCGAAGCCAGCGCTGGTCACGCGTGCCCGGCGGGCGGGGACAATGCCGCGTTTGGCGAGTTCCAGACGTGTTTCGAACTCGATTTCGCCGGCGGCGTTGGGGGAAAGCAGCCCTTGCTCGCCCAGGCGCTTGGCGGCTGCCGCGGCCAGCATCTCGGCGGCTTGCGCGACGTCTGTGCGCGTGAGGTTGAGCGTGAGATCGAAGGCAGCGGGGTCGGTTGAAGCGCGACTGAAACGCGCTTTGCGCACTCGCTTGTGTTCGGCGTCGAGTTCGCGCAGGCGCGCGAGAGCATCGGGTTTTTCGAGCCGCCGATCCAGCATGAGATTGCCAGCGCGGTGTGTGTCCAGGGTGGTGATGCGCGCGCGCAGCAACCAGGGAGCGGAACGAAACAGGTGCTCGGAGCCGTCGAGGGCAATTACTAAGGGGTGCTCACGAGCCAGGCGCGCCAGCACCGCAACGGCGGCCGAGGCCCAGGCACGCGCGGGGACAGGAGTCTCGCCGAATTCTTCGGCCATCCATTGCGCCAAGCGCGTTTCCGTGACCAGCTCGAAGTCCAGGAGCTGTGCGGCTCCGCGCGCCACTTCTTCCCAGCGCGACGCCGGATCGCCCGAAATCGTAAGCAATGCCATCCGCTACATTGTCAGAATATCAGTCCCATGGAGGCGCAGAATATTTTGTGAGGGGGAGCGAGGCTGGCGGATCTCACTCTCGACGGCATCTGATGCCCGTGCGCTATGACTCTACGAAGCGCAAGGGTGACGCGGAAGTCTTCGGCAGTGGCGCTTTAGTGACCACCTGCCGTCAACTGATTTTCTCCACAGGCCATTTTCGGCCCAATAAATCCATATAGGCACTTGGCTGGCTACGTGCATATAGTCCCAACAGATTAGCAGTACCAACGAGGACAAACACAAATGAAAAAGCTGTTTGCAGCGATGATGTTGACGGCGGGACTCGGTCTCGCGGCACAATTTTCGGTGGGGATTCATATTGGAGACCCGCCGCGTCCACGGGAGTTGCGTGTTCGGCCGAGTTCACCGGGTCCGGGTTATACCTGGGTGGATGGCTATTGGTATCCAGCAGGGAACCGCTATACGTGGCATCAAGGTTATTGGACCCGTCCGCCCTACGAAGGTTCGCAGTGGAGCGCGCCGCGTTACGAAGGCGGCATGTATTATCAAGGTTACTGGGATGGCGAACACGGGCAAGTGGGGCACGACCACCGCTGGGACCGCGACCACAATCGCCGTGATTACCAGGATCGCCGTGACTACCAGGATCGCCACTAGTCAGATCCTCCGCACGGACTGATCCATTACTTTACTTAGCATCTCCTGCACCGTGCGATTGCTGCGTGGCGGGCGGAGTGCGGGCACAAGCTCGGCCAAAGGTTCGAGCGCAAACCTGCGCTCCGCCATGCGCGGATGTGGGATTTCGAGGCCGGGGGTGTGGATTACGGCCTCGCCGAAGAGCAAAATATCGAGATCGATGACGCGCGGTCCTTTGGCGAGGGTACGCTGCCGTCCCATCTCGTGTTCAATTCGGAGCAGACGCGCTAGTAGCTGGCGTGGAAACAGCGTCGTTTCCGCCGCCACCACTTGGTTCAGGAACCAAGGTTGATCGACGATGTCGCGCGGAGCGGTTTCGTAAATCGACGAGGCGCGGGTCAGGCGGACGTGTGGGGAGGCGATGCGCTCGCGCGCGAGCAGCAGGTTCCCGACACGATCCCCCAGGTTGGAGCCGAGCGCGATGTAGACGATTTTCATGGCGTCTTAGAAGAGGGCGCCTTGCGAACCGCCGCGCCGCCGGGCGATGCCGAAGTATTCGAAACCGCGTTCGGTGCCGACGCGGCCGCGTTGCGTGCGGTCGAGAAAACCCAGTTGCATCAGGTAAGGCTCGTAGACTTCTTCAATGGTGCCTTGCTCTTCATCGATGGACGCGGCGATGGTGCTCAAACCCACCGGACCGCCGCCATATTTTTCGAGCACCGTGAGCATGATTTTCTGATCGATTTCATCCAGGCCAAAGCGGTCGACTTCGAGTAAGTTAAGAGCTTTTTCGGCGACGCCCGCGTCCACGTGCCCGTCGGCACGTACTTGCGCGTAGTCGCGGACGCGGCGCAACAGGCGGTTGGCGATGCGTGGCGTTCCGCGGCTGCGGCGGGCGATTTCTTCGGCGCCGGCTACGTCGATTTCGACGCCGAGCAGATTTGCCGAGCGGCGCACGATGTGCGCGAGTTCCACGACGTCGTATGGATTGAGACGTAGGACCAAGCCGAAGCGTCCACGGAGAGGCGCGCTGATAATTCCTTGCCGTGTGGTAGCGCCGATGGCCGTGAAGGGCTTGATATCCATGGCCACCGTGCGCGCGCCCGGGCCAGTCCCGATCAGGATATCCATGCGGAAATCTTCGAGCGCGGAATAAATCATCTCTTCGACATCCGGTTGCAGGCGGTGGATTTCATCGATGAAAAAAACTTCGCGCTCGGCTACATTGCTGAGGATTCCGACCAAGTCCAACTTCTTCTGGAGAACGGGTCCGGAGGTTTGCTGCAGGCCCACGCCCAACTCCGTGGCGATGATGCCGGCTAGAGTGGTTTTCCCCAATCCGGGCGGACCGTAGAGCAGCACGTGGTCCATAGCCTCGCCGCGTTGGCGCGCGGCTTCGATGGCAATCGAAAGCTGTTCTTTGAGCTTGCTCTGGCCCGCGAAATCCGCCAGGCGTAGAGGCCGCAGCGCGGTTTCAAACTGCCGCTCTTCCTCGCGCAGCGATGCCGAAACGATGCCCTTTTCCTGCATGAAGCTTCAGTGTAGTGGAACCACGCGCAACGCGCCATGAATTCGCGAAGAAGTACAGCGCGGCGGAATACGCAACGTTTTTGGCTCAGTCCGCGACCTGACCCGCTATGTTCTCATCGCACGAGTTTCAGCGCGCGCCGGAAGAGCGCGTCGAATTCGTTCGATTCGCTTTCCGAGCGCGCTTTCATGACGGCTGCCTCGGCCGACGCGCGAGTGGCTCCGAAATTCATGAGCGCGGAGATCACGTCCTCTTCGTTGGCTCCGAAGACACCTTTGGGTGCGCCGCTGGTTCCGGCGAGCGATGTTCCTGCCGGTCCCAGCTTGTCGCGTAGCTCCAGAACCATACGCTCGGCGGTTTTCTTGCCGACTCCGGGGACGCGGACGAGCGACTCCACGGCGCCGGAGCGGATGGCGTCGATTAGATCTTGAGTGGTGAGGCCGCTCAGCGCGGTGACGGCAAGTTTGGGTCCGATGCCGCTGACCGCGATTAATTTTTCGAAAAGCGCCTTGTCATCTTTCGTCAGGAAACCGTAGAGGGCCAGGATATCTTCGCGCACGTGCTGATAAATGTGCAGGCGCACCGGCGCGCCCAGCTCGGGAAGCGAGGAATAGGCGGAGACGGGGATGGTGACCTCGTAACCCACACCCTGGACGTCGATGACGATCTGGTTGGGGTGCTTTTCGAGAAGGGTGCCGTGCAAATGCGAGATCATTAAAACTTAGGATACGAAACCGGAGAAGCGGGGATACGAAATCGTAAATGCGACGACGTTTTTTTGTGGATCAAGTGAGGAACGGACAGGCGGAGATCGCGGGCGACGAGGCCCGGCACCTGACGCGGGTCCTGCGTGTCGAGGTGGGCCAGCGCTATGAGATTTCTGACAACCGCGGCGTATACCTGGCGGAGATCCAGACCGCTGGCAAGGAGCATGTGATTTTCCGCACGCTCGAAAAAATGCCGGTGATCGAGCCGCCGGTGCGGATGATTCTGTGCGCGGCGATCGTGAAGTTCGATCACTTCGAGTGGATGATCGAGAAAGCGACCGAGCTAGGCGTGGCGCGGATCGTGCCGACGATCAGCGTTCGGACGGAACGGGGTTTGGATAAAGCCGCGCCGAAACGCCTGGAGCGTTGGCGGCGTATCGGGCTCGAAGCAAGTCAGCAATCGCGGCGTGCGCATCTGCCTGAAATCGACGAGCCATCCGCGTGGGGCGAGGCGCTGACTACCGCGGCGGCGTATCGTTACGCACTGGACGAAAACACATCACGCCCGTTACTCGCGGCGTTTCCTGCGGAGCGGCGCGCGGATGATGCGGTGGCCCTGCTGATTGGCCCGGAAGGCGGTTGGACGGATTCGGAGCGCTGCGAATTTGTGGGAGCGGGATGGACGCCGGTATCGCTCGGTCCCTCGATTCTGCGCGCGGAGACGGCGGCGCTGGCGGCGCTCGCGGTGGTGTCCGCGGCGTGGCTGCCGCCTGAGGTTGCTACACTGGGGCATTGATTCACCGCCTGGTTTTAGAAAATCTCAAGCACCGTCCGGTGCGAACTCTGCTCAGCGCCGTTGCCATTGGTGTTCAGGTCACCATGATCCTCACGCTGGTGGGCGTGAGCGAGGGTGTGCTAGGGGACATCGCCGCCCATGCTCGTGGCACGGGCGCGGATATATTGGTGCGGCCTCCTGGAAGCTCGGTGCTGGCGTTTTCGGGCGACATGCCGCAGGGCATCGTGGGATTGGTTGGCAAGGAGCCGCACGTGGTCGAGGCCACGGGAACCAAGGTGCAGCAGATCGGCAACTTCGATTCCATCACCGGCATCAATCTCGACGAGTTCAATCGAATGAGCGGCGGCTTGCGCTATCTCGCGGGCGGGCCGTTTACCTCCGACACCGATCTCTTGGTAGATGATGTTTACGCCAGCGCGCATAAGCTGCACGTGGGGGATAAATTGGATCTCGGTCTGTTATGGCGCGTGGCCGGCATTGTCGAATCGGGCAAGCTTTCGCATATGTTCGCCCGGCTGCCCTATCTTCAGGAAAAGTATTCCGCCGAAAACAAGGTCTCCGTGGTGTATGTCAAGATCGACGACCCAAAAAATATGGAGGCGGTGATCGCTTCGCTGAAAGACAAGCTGACGGACTACAAAGTTTTCTCGCTGGATGAATTCGTATCGCTTATTTCGGTGGATAGCATTCCAATTCTCAAACGCTTCACGCGCGTGGTAATCGGCCTGGCGGTGGTGGTGGGCTTTCTGGTGGTGTTTCTTTCCATGTACACCGCGGTGCTGGAGCGCACGCGCGAGATTGGCATTCTGAAAGCGCTGGGAGCGTCGCCGGGCTACATTATGACCATTTTGCTGCGCGAAACTTTTTTGCTGGCGGTAGTGGGCGCGATTGCCGGCATCCTGATGAGTTACGGCACGCAGGCCATCCTCCGTGTCGCCGTGCCCACCATGCCGATGCTGATTGCGCACGCCTGGTGGCCGTGGTCGGCGTTAATCGCGCTGACGGGCTCCATGATCGGCGCGATTTACCCGGGCCTAAAGGCCGCGCGGCAGGACGCCATTGAAGCGCTGGCTTACGATTGATTTTTCATGATTGAAATTCGGGACCTGAAGAAGACTTACCACGTTGGCGAGATCGATGTGCATGCGCTGCGCGGCGTGAATCTATCCGTCGAGCGCGGGGAGTTTCTCGCGGTGGCGGGTCCGAGCGGGTCCGGTAAATCGACGCTGTTTCATATTTTGGGTGGGCTGACGCCGCCGACGTCCGGGACCATCCACATCGACGGCCGCGATCTGCTGGCGATGTCCGAGGCGGAACGCACGAATCTGCGCAAGACCGCTGTCGGATTCGTGTTCCAGAAGTATAATCTGTTGCCCACGTTGACCGCGGCCGACAATATCGAGATTGCGCGCGACATCGCCGGGAAGAATGGGCC
>JALYIB010000189.1 GCA_030775965.1 Acidobacteriota bacterium
CAAGCTGCGCCGTACGGAATTGCGCAAACGAAAGCCGCGCGCGACTCACTGGGCGGCACTTTTATTGGATTACGTTAGGCGGAGTGGCGAAGTGGTGGACGGGCAAGAGGTGGCGGCGTAATGGCTAAGGCTAAATCGCCGCGCTATGCCACGGCCAAGGAGATAGACGTCGCCACCAGGGTACTGTTTTCCGGTCAGGGATTCGTCTGTCTTTCGCAGGTGCGCAACGGCACAGGGTTTGAGCGGAGACAGGTTCGCACGGCCGACATGATGGCGATTTCCACTTGGCCATCTCGGGGCCTCTACGCCGTTGGAATCGAGATTAAGGTCAATGCCAGCGATCTTTCGAAGGAGTTGGCAACGCCGAGTAAGGCTGATGACATCGCAAAATATTGCCGCCGCTGGTTTTTGGCTACCCAGGAAGGGCTTGTAGCGAACGCCATTGTGCCCGAGCCGTGGGGACTTATAGAGGTTGATGACAAAGGGAAAGCCAAGATCATAAAGGCGGCGAAGGATCTTGAGCCCGTTCCCATGGATACCCTTTTCGCCTGCTCGCTAATTCGCAACTTTGCCGAATCACACATCCATCGGGACGAAGTAGAGGAACATGTTAAGAGCGAATCGGAGGCGTTGATTCAGCGGAGAACCGCCGAAAATGCACACCGGCTAGAGCAATTTGAAAGCCTGAAAATTGCAATTCAGTCATGGGAGAAGGATCACGGTCTACAGATCTTGGGCTATGGAAGCCTGAAATACGACGCCAAGAAAATCGGCACTCTTGTCCGGATGCTAATGAATCTCCGCGAGCGCCCAGCGGAACAATTGAAAAATGCTGGGGACGCTCTAGTTGCGGCGTCCAGAGCCATTGCCGCGCTCACTGATGTTCCCGGCCCCGAATTGATTGCGGATGGACGGAGGGCTAATGGCTAGTTGCTACGTGCTCCGCTCAGGAGTTTCCGGAGACTGCCCGCGATGCAAAGCTCCCATGGAGGGAGACTGCCACATCGTTAGCCACGAGGTTGCGTGCGAGATTAGCTGCCGCGAATGCTGTTTGATTCACAACCCGCTGTTTACGGAGCTGGCGGGGGACGTGGTGACGGGGGAGCAAATCAACCTGATATGAAAGCCATCACTCTCACCCAGCCTTGGGCCTCCCTGGTCGCTGTCGGGGCCAAGCGAATCGAAACGCGCTCATGGTCCACGTCCTATCGCGGGCCAATTGCAATTCACGCGGCGAAAGGCTTCCCTGGTCATGCTAAACGCCTCAGTGAATCGCAGTCAGTTCGCCGGGCGTTCGGCTGGCGGGAGCGCCCTCAGCTTGTAACGCAGGAATGGCTCGATTATATTGCGGCGCAGATAAAGTCCTTGCCATTGGGTTGCGTAATCGCTACCGCCAATTTGGTCCACTGCATCGAAACCGAAATGATCCAACGCTACGTGCAGCCGTTCACGGAGCAAGAGCGGCGCTTTGGAAACTACGAGCCGCGTAGATTCGGATTCCTGCTAGAAAACGTAGTCGCTCTGCCGGAACCGATCCCAGCGAAGGGCGCATTGTCGCTTTGGGAGTGGACCGCGTGACCCTCACCAAGCCACAAGCCCGCGCCGCTATCCGCCTGCTGGGGGTGCTCTCCTAGATGCGCGCGGCCGTAATCAATCTAAGTCATCCCCATTACAACCTCGGGGCAGCCAAGCTCGCCACGTGGCTCAGGTCGCGGGGCGATGAGGCTGTCGAGTTCGATAGTGACCCCGGCATGTTCCTTGTGGACTTCGATCTAGTATGCGTCTCTGCGATCTTCTCTTGGGACGTACGAAAGGGCGTGGATGCCGCGTTGCGCGGACGTGGTTATGACGTTTGGGCCGGCGGACCTGGCTTCATGTATCTGGCGGATTGGTGGAAGGCTCAGACAGGATTCGACGCGCATTGGGGGTTGGATTGGCGCTTTGAGCGGCAGCGCGGGAATTACAGGATGTGTTTCGCGGCGCGCGGATGCCCCGTTGGCTGCCATTTCTGCGGAGTAACGAAGTGGGAAGGAAAGGAGTACACGCCGGACTTTGATTTCCAACCAGAGCCAATTCTTTGCGATAACAATATCACCGATGAGCCGGTCGAGTTTCAGGAGCACATCATTAGGCGCTATCAGGAGCGCGGCGTAAAGCTACTTGACGCCAATAGCGGGTTCGAGCCAAAAAACTTCACCGACGAAACATATCAGCGCTGGAAGCCCATTCTGCGGGGACCGTGGAGATTTGGCTATGACTATCTGCCAGAGCGCGGAGCGGCGAAAAGGATGCTTGAAATTCTCAAAGGTGAGTCGCCAAAGAAGAAACGCGTCTACGTGATGATCGGCAATGAGCCCTTCGGCGCTTGCTTGCAACGTGCGACCGAGGTGATCGAGTGGGGCGGCGAGCCTTACTGCCAGCCATTCTTAGAAAAGACCGCCTTGGATCGCAGCGATTACGTCGTGAAGTACGACTGGACCCATGACAAACTGACGCACTTCGCGCGGTACTTTAATCGCTTCCTGTGGAAGTACACGCCGATGGAAGAATACCGGTGCGGCAGAAAACAGCCATTTGCGGTGGTGAATTAGATGACTAATTGGCGTGCGGCTGAGGATCTGATTATCAAGCTGGAGGCGGGGTTGAAGGGATGAAAGCGGCAAAACGTGTCAAGGAAAAAATTTGCGCCGGAGACGTTATTAAGCGAGCCTTCCCGCGCGCAATAGCGCCTATGGCGCGTGGCGGCGCAACCCGCACTGGACTTTCTGTTTGCGCTGAAAAACAGGGGGTATAAGTAAAACATATCGCTATGTCCATGTCGCTCTACAATTCGTTACCCTCCAATGAAACGGATCATCCGTTCATGGAGGATTGCGATATGGGACGACGCCGCGGGCGACAAAAGGGATACCTGAAGCGGGAGGGACCGTCTTGGATTGGCTACTGGTGGGAGGAAGTTCGCTTGGCGGACGGAACGCCGGACTGGCATCGCGCTTCGAGAGTGATCTGCCGTACACAGAAGATTAGCGAAACGGGCCGACAGGTCAAGGTCACGAAGCCTGAAGCGCAGAAGATTTTCAATGAAACCGTGCTGGATGGGCTGGAGGTCAGATCCGTCAATCCGCAGTCGCTGGCGACGCTAAAGGAATTTGTCGAACTGAAATACCGGCCGATCTTGGTAATGCGGCGCCGGAAGACGCAGGAGCATTTGCGGAATATGCTGGACAATCACATCCTGCCAGCGCTGGGCAATAAGCAGCTCCGCGGCATCACGCCGGATGTGATTGAAAATTTGATCCTGGCCAAACTAGGGGCGGGGAAGTCGTCACAGACCGTATGGCATATCCGGACCACGCTTACGACGATTTTTAAGCGCGCCAAGCGCAACGGGTGGTATTCCGGGGATCTACCGACCCAGGGCGTGGAGATGCCCGCCCTAGTCCACGCGGAGCGCACGGCGTTGACCAAAGAACAGGCCCTTGCTCTGCTTGAGCGGCTTGAGTTCGATGTGCGGGCGATGGTGCTGGTGCTGGCTTTCACGGGGCTCCGTATCGGAGAACTTTCCGGACTCCGCTGGCGCCGGGTTAATTTAACCAATGAAGCCGTTAGGCTCGACGGCGAATCCCTGGAGGCTAACTCGCTTGCCGTCCGGGAATCGTATATCCGCGTCTACGGCAAGGCGCTGGACAGGGCCGACAAGGGCGGGAAGTACCAAGAAGTCAAGACGCGGAAGGCGCGGCGGGACGTACCGCTGATCTCCCTGGCGGTCCAGGCGCTCGAAGCCGTTAAATCTGGCACGAAGTTCAGCAGTCCCGAGCATCCGGTGTTCGCAGGACGCCTTGGTCAGCCGGTCGACACCCACAATCATCTTGCCAGGAAACTGAAGCCAGCGCTGATCGAGTTGGGATTACCAGGCGTCTCCTGGCACGATCTCCGGCACACAGCGGCGACGTTCGCCGATCAGGCTGGATTAACGGAAGCGGAGCGCCAACGAATCCTAGGACACGCCTCTGGGAAGATGACCCAGCACTATACGAAAGCCGAAATTGAGCATGTCCGTAAGCCAATGGAGGCGATGTCGGCCGGCTTCGAAAAGGTGATGGACCGCCGCGCGGAAGTGGTTGAGATAAGGAAGAAAACCGGATGATTTTGGCTGGTATTTAGCAGGTACATGCAAACAACTCCTATTGAATCAATATCGGTTTCGAAATACCTCCCGCTTGACACGCAGGAGGTCACAGATTCGAGTTCTGTCGGGCCCACCACTTCTCAAGGACTTACGCGCAAACGCAGGCGCTCAAGTCCTGATAGACCCCCTGAAAGTCTACTGGAACGCCTCGGTTTTGGCAGGTGTTTGGCAGGTAAGCCAGGCCGCCGCATAAAACCAGAGACGCATGAGCGCTATGCGTGGGTGCTGGTTTCGGATCACTACCCTCGGCTTGGTTTTCATCCGGAGATTTTTGTGCCGGCGCTCGATCAATCCCTGGTGGTGGCCGGACCTGGCCGCGGTTGGGTTTATTTCATTGAGTGTCCGTCGCTGGGTCGCGTGAAAATCGGTCAGACGCACCGCTCGGTTAAGGACAGGCTTGACGCCCTAAAAATCGGTTCACCCGTAAACGATCTCCGTATCGCATCGAAAATGCACGGCGATCACAATACCGAAAGATTTGTCCACGCTCGCTTTTCCGCCTTCCGGTCCCACGGGGAGTGGTTCGAATATGCGCCAGAGATTCGCAAACTGACGGACTGGCTCAATGATCTCACCGCCAAGATCCCAGCCGCGGTTTGTGCTCTCCCCGCCCTTCCGCCCTCAACGCCCGAGGTGCTGGGATGAAGCCGCGCGCATTGGACCTTTTTTGCGGCGCTGGTGGCGCCACCAAGGGATTGCAGCGTGCCGGGTTCCACGTCACAGGCGTAGACATCAAGCCCCAGCCGCATTACTGTGGTGACAATTTCATTCAATCTGACGCACTGCTGATGCGTCCGAAGTTGCTTAAGGTAATTTATCGTTATATCTGGGCATCGCCGCCCTGCCAAGCTTTCACCCTGGCTCAGCGTATTCGAGGCAATGCGCACCCGGAACTCATAGTGCAGACACGGGACCTGCTGGAAACGTGTGGGCTCCCGTACACAATCGAGAATGTTTGCGGCGCGCCTTTGATTAATCCAATCGAGTTGTGCGGCGCCATGTTCGGCCTTCGCGTATATCGCCATCGCCTATTTGAGAGCACCTTTCGAGTCGAACCGCCTTGCCATCCTTCGCATGTCTGGCCGCTGCGGAAGATGGGGCGGCCGCCCCAAGACGGAGAATTCATGCACGTCGTAGGTAACTTCTCGGGCGCTAAATTGGCGCGCGCCGCGATGGGTATCGATTGGATGACGCGAGATGAATTACGGGAGGCCATCCCGCCAGCATATTCCGAGTTCATCGGCCGGCAGATCATCAGCGCAGACGAATCGAACGCGCGCGAGCTGGCGCTGGGGATCGGAGGGAAGCGATGAACCCCGATCCACGCTTCACGCCGGGGCCGGATAGCCCGCTGTATTTGACGGCCATGGGGGATGCGGACGCTCGCGTCGAAGAATATCTGATCCGCAGTGAAATGCTTAAAGCGCCCTTCCCGTGGTTCGGAGGAAAATCTCGCGTAGCGGATCTCGTTTGGGAGCGCTTCGGGAATGTCCCGAATTACGTCGAGCCGTTCTTTGGCAGCGGTGCCGTACTGCTGGCCCGTCCGCACGCGCCCCATACCGAGACCATCAACGACAGGGATTGCTTCGTCGCGAACTTCTGGCGTGCGGTCCAAGCGGACCCCGATGCAGTTGCGCACCACGCCGACAATCCCGTTAACGAAGCCGATCAGCATGCGCGGCATTTGTGGCTGATTCAACAGACCGAATGGGCCGAGCGGATGAAAACGGAACCTGAGTTTTATGACGCTAAAATCGCAGGATGGTGGGTATGGGGACAGTGTATATGGATCGGTTCTGGATGGTGTGCGCGGCTCAGCCAGCTACCTCACCTCGGGGACGCGGGCACGGGAGTACACCGTAAGCGACCTCACCTCGGGAACGCGGGCAAAGGGGTAAATCGCCAGCTACCTCACCTCGGGAACGCGGGCACGGGAGAGATCGCATGCGTAAGCGACCTCACCTCGGGAACGCGGGATTCCCGGTTTCTGCAGGAGTATATGCGGACTCTCGCAGAACGACTGCGTCGCGTCCGTGTATGCTGCGGGAACTGGGACCGTATTTGCGGCCCTTCGCCAACGATCAAGCATGGCATTACGGGTGTTTTCCTAGATCCGCCATATACGGATGAGGCCGACCGTACGCAGGACCTATATGCCGCCGACGATGGCGACGTGGCGCACGCTGTACGCTCCTGGGCTGTCGAATGGGGAAATCATCGGGACATGCGCATCGCGCTCTGTGGCTACGACGGGGAGCACGCCATGCCGGATTCCTGGGAGTGCGTCGAATGGAAGGCCCACGGCGGCTACGGCGCGCAACGTGGCGGGCGCGGCAATCAGAACGCTCATCGTGAGCGGATTTGGTTCAGCCCAGCGTGCTTGCGTTCTCCCGGTCTGTTCGACGCCCTAGAAACCGAGGAACTCCCAGCATGAGCACCCTCCCCACCCGCGAATCCGTGAACGCCGAACCCTGCCAATGCGTTCGCTGCGCCATGTGCTCCGGCACTGGGCGTGTCCGCGTAGACCACTGGAGCGGGTACGATACCGAGCCGTGCGAGGACTGCGAGAACGGCATTGCGGAAGTGTGCGGGCGGTGTAAATTGCTGGCGGATTTGGATAGGGAGGCTGAAAGTGAGTGACCAGAAGCCGTTAACGGACACGCGGCGCATGTGGGATCTGGTGCGCCAGCAGCGCATGGA
>JALYIB010000190.1 GCA_030775965.1 Acidobacteriota bacterium
CGGAAATAGCTGTCTGATTATCGGGTTTAACAGCAACGTGATCGCCGACGGTCCAGTGGCGACAGCCACCTTCCAGATCTCAGGAACGCCCTCGAGTAACCCCATCGCCATCCAGCTTACGAGCGTCGTAGCCTCAACCTCCGGCGGCGCTTCCATTCCCTCCAGCGGAACCTCCGGCAGTATTACCCTGCCCCTATCGATCTCCTTCAGCGCCTTGAGCTGCAGCCCTTTGACCATTAGTACTCCCGGCACCAGCTCCTGCACGGTCTCCCTGAACGGGGCCGCTCCCGCGGGTGGATTCGCGGTTTCACTTTCGAGCAATAATGCCAGCCTCACCGTGCCTTCGAGCGTGACCGTCGCCGCCGGACAAACTTCCGCTAGTTTCACGGCAACCGGCGCGCAAGTGAGCGCCAATCAGTCGGCAATCGTGACCGCGAGTGCCGGCGGCGTGAACCTGACCGATACCTTTAGCCTGGTGGCTCCGGCACAGCTCAGCTCGGTAGCGTGCGCGCCCTCCACGCTGGGCAGCAACGCATCGAGTACCTGCACCGTTACTTTGAACCAATCCGCCACGGGCGCAACCACCGTGGCGCTCGCCAGCAACAATGGGTTGCTCACCGTACCCGCCAGCGTCGTGGTCGCGTCAGGCCAAAGCAGCGCCACCTTCACGGCGACGGCCGGAAGCATAAGCAGCACTCAGAACGCCACTATCACGGCCACTCTCAGCGGCGTAAACAAGCAGGCCGTCATCAGCCTCGCCGCCGCCCTTCAACCCAGCAGCCTGGTTTGCTCGCCGGCAATCGTGAATGCTCCCGGCACCTCGCTCTGTACCGTTACGCTCACCGCGGCCACTTCGAGTCCTCTCACCGTAACGCTAGCGAGCAACAATACCAGCATCACCGTTCCCGCCAGCGTCACCGTCACCACCGGAACGAATAACGCCACATTTACCGCTACCGCCGCCTCCGTGATTTCCGATCAGGTAGCTCTGCTATCCGCCACTCTGAACGGTGTTTCGCAGACATTTACCGTCACCGCCAGTGCTCCGCCGCAGCTCACGTCGCTGGCTTGCAGCCCTTCCACGCTAGGCAGCAACGCCTCAAGCACCTGCACACTGACATTGAACAAAACCACCGTCGGCGCCACCACCGTCGCTCTCGCCAGCAACAGCGCGCCACTTGCCGTACCGCCCAGCGTGGTGGTGGCATCGGGACAAAGTAGCGCTACTTTCACTGCCGCTTCGGGAACCGTGAGCAGCAACCAGAACGCCATTGTCACGGCGACCCTCAGCGGCCAGAGCCAGCAGGCGGCCATCAGCCTGACCGCGGCGACGCAGTTGAGCGGCGTGACCTGCGCAACCGGAACCGTCAGTTCCCCTGGAACCGCACTCTGTTCCGTCACGCTCACCGCGGCCGCTTCGAACACGGTCACCGTGGCGCTGCAAAGCAATAACACCAGCGTGACCGTTCCCAGCGCAGTCAATATCGGCGCCGGACTCAGCAGCGTCACCTTCAGCGTTTCGGTCGCGGCAGTGTTTTCCAATCAAACCGCGACTTTGACTGCGACCTTGAATGGAGTTTCCCAAACGTTCGCGCTTACCGCCACTGGCAACGCGCCTGCCCAGCTCAGCTCGCTGTCGTGTTCGCCGTCGATCTTGGCGAGCAATGCCTCGAGCACCTGTACCGCGGCGTTGAATAGCGCCGCCACGAGCACCGTAATCGTCTCGCTAGTGAGCGGCAACGGATTGCTCTCCGTGCCTACCAGCGTAGCCATTACGTCCGGGCAAACCAGCGCAACTTTTGCCGCGACTTCCGGAACCATCGGCAGCAGCCAGAACGCAACCGTCACGGCGACCATGAACGGCGTGAGCCAGCAGGCTGACTTCAGCTTAGTAGGCCCCTCTCAGCCGACCAGCCTGACCTGCGCGCCGGCCAATGTAACTGGGCCAGGCGCCTCACTCTGCACCGTGACCCTAGGCGCCGCCCCAACCAGCGCGGTTAGCGTTACACTAGCCAGTAACAACACGAGTGTTAGCGTTCCGTCCAGCGTAAATATCGGCGCGGGACAAAGCAGCGCGACCTTCAGCGCCACCGTCGCCGTGGTGACTTCCAACCAGGCCGCTCTGCTAACAGCTACTCTCAGCGGCGTTTCGAAAACTTTCACGGTGACGGCTGCCGCCGCCGCTGCGGCGCAGCTCAGTTCGCTCGCCTGTACGCCCTCCGCGTTAGCGAGCAATCTGTCCACCACTTGCACCGTGACGCTGAGCTCCGCCGCTAGCGGCGCAGCCACCGTCTCCTTGGCTACCAATAACGGATTGCTCTCGGTGCCCTCCAGTGTCACTGTCCCTGTGGGCCAGAGCGGAGCGACTTTCTTAGCCAGTTCCGGATCCGTCAGCAGCAGCCAGAACGTTACCGTTACCGCCTCCTTGAGCGGCCAGAGCCAGACCGCCGTCATCAGCTTGGCGGCCAGCGTGAACTGCGAGGAATTCCAGAACTCGCCCGGAGGCCTCTGCATGGTGCAGGATGTACTTCCGTGGATCACCTTCGGCGGCGGTTGGGAGAGCCGCCTCAGTGCCGCCAACCTCACTAAGGAAAGCGGTGGAACCATCCAGTTCAGCTTTACGATGCTGCCTGCAATACCCACTACAGGCGGCGTCCAGAACCATATGCCTGCCTTCTTCACCGTCAATATGAGCAAGAAGTCGCAACTCGCCGAAACCGGAACTTACTCGTTAAGCCCTGGGCAATCCATCTTGCTCGATTTCCTGGCCGGGCCGGCAGGCTGTGACAGTCATGGCCAGAATTGCGGCGCCACGCAAGACCCGAATACCGCCAACTACGGCTCGATTCTGGTGCAGTATGTCGCCGATAATCCGGCCGACCTGAGAGGCATCGCGAAAGCGCAACTCACCTTGCTGGCGAATTCCTCAACCGGGGCCTACGGCTGGCAGACCACCGAACATGAAATGTCTGCCGCTAGTCTGTGGACCGCTCCGGTGTCAGTCAGCGCAAACCAAACCGCGAATCCGCAGACCAGCCAGCAAGCTTCCGCAGCCCTGGCGAATCCAGGAGCAGCGCCCATCACGGTGCGCGGAACTCTCTACGCCGGAAGCGGCCAGACCGTAACCTTCCGCGATTTCCAAGTCCCCCCGTTGGGCGCCGTCGCCATGGTGTTTTCGCAGGACCCCAGCGTGCCCTTCGGCGGCTTCGGTAACGTAATGTTCCCCGGAGGTCAGGACTTCAACGGCCAGGTTTCCTTCCAGGTGATCTCTCCTGCCGGCGGAGCGGTGTCCGCGATGGTGCTTCAGTACGTGGGCAGCGCCATGTCCAGCGTCGAAGTAAACGCGCAAGGCACCAACTCGGCGGGCTCCGCCCTCACATCGCAAACTCGCTGCGCGGAGTTCCCCATGGCCGCCGACGGTTCGTGTACCGTACAATACACTCTTCCCTGGGTGGTTTTCGGAGCCGGTTGGGAGAGCCGCCTGAAGGCCGCCAATCCCCCCAGCGCCACCGCCGGCGCCGTGCAGTTGCGCTTCACGTTGCTGCCGGCCGCGTCCACCATCGGCGGAACGCAAAATCATTTGCAGGCTTATTATACCGACACCCGCAGCGGTCAAATGCAAGTCGGCGAGAGCGCAAATTATACCTTGAATGCAGGCCAGTCCGTGGATGTCAATTTCCTGAATCCGCCGGCCGGCTGTGATATTCACGGTCAAAATTGCGCCAGCCAACCCGACCCCAACACCTTCGCGTTCGGTTCGCTGATGGTGCAGTATTTCTCCACCGATCCGGCCGTCTTGCGAAGACTGGCCTATCCCCAGTTGGCGTTCTTGACCCACTCCAACGATTCTTATTCCTCGCAAATTACCGAGCAGGGAGCGCCGGCCGCCACCACCTGGACCGCCCCGGTAGCGATGAGCGCCAACCAGGGTGCCGATCCTGCCAGCAACCTGGCCGCCTCGGCCGCCATTGCGAACCCCGGGACCACTCCGCTTACGGTGCGCGGCACACTTCTCGACCAGAACGGCAATGCCGTGACCTATAGGGATTTCCAGGTCCCCCCCTTGGGCGCCATCGGCGTCGTGTTCGCCTGGGATCCCAACCAACCGCAAGGGGGATTCGGCAGCGCTGCCTTCCCGCAAGGGCAGGACTTTAGCGGATGGGTCACGTTCAGCGTAACCACGCCCGGCGGCAACGCAGTCAACGTCGTGGTGCTGCAATACGTAGGCGGAACCATGTCCAGCGTCAACGTTCAATCGTTGCCATAAACCTGCATCCGGTAGCGGATAATTGAACTTCGTGCGTAGCGCTGCCGAGATTCAATTCCGCCTTCGCCAGGAAGCCAGCAACCTTCGTTCCTGGCTTTCGCCTCCAGAGTTGCCGCGTGCTTTTGCGGAACCGCCGTCTCCGCTCGCCGGTCTGCCTGATCCCGCCGCGGTGATCGATCGTCTGCGCGGCACCGCCTTCGCCTACGAAGTGGAGCGCGTCGCAAAGCACGCATTAAACGGCCGCTACGTCTTGTTCGGAGAACCTCAGGACTGGGGAATCTCGCCCGCGTGGCGGCACGATATCGTTTCCGGCAAGACCACCGGGACTCCCTACTTTCGCCGTGTGCCGTATCTGGATCGCGCCATCGCCGGCGATCATAAGGTGATCTGGGAACTAAATCGGCAGCAGTATCTGGTAGCCATGGCGCAAGCCTGGCGTTTCACCGGACGCCGCGAATTTCTGGACCGCATCGAAGCTCTCCTCTCCAGTTGGTACGCCGCCAATCCCCCGTGGAGCGGCATAAATTGGTGTAGCGCGCTCGAAGTCGCCTTCCGCGCTTGGTCCTGGATCTGGGTTTGGCATTTGGCGGGAAACGATCTGTCCGGCCCCACCCGCCGCGAATTGCTGCGCGCGCTATTCCGCCACGGCCATTATCTCGAACACAACCTGTCTTTCTATTTCTCGCCCAACACGCATCTGCTGGGCGAGGCGGTCGTGCTGGGCGCGCTGGGCCGCCTGTTTCCCGAATTCCCACGCGCCGCGCGTTGGCGTGATTTGGGAACTTCCGTCACCCGTCAGCAGTTGCGATCGCAAGTGCACGGCGACGGTAGCTACTTTGAGCAATCCACCTACTATCACGTCTACGCACTGGACATGTTTCTGGCCCACTATCTGATTTCCGGCGAGACCATTCCCGATAAGGTGGCCCGCATGGCCGAATTTTTGCACGCCCTTTTAGGTCCGCAGCGCGAAATCCCCTTCCTGGGCGATGACGACGGTGGACGCTTCTTTCACCCCTTTGGAGCCGGCTCACAATATGGCCGCGCCACGCTCGCGACGTGTTCCGTGCTCTTCCATCGCCCCCAGTGGGCCGGTACGGCGGCCGATCTTCATCCGCAAGCCGCGTGGTGGATCGGCGAATCCGCGCTTGAGAATCCACGCTGCGGCGCACCTCCCGCGGCCGCCTTCTTCCCCGACACCGGGTTGTGGATTGTCACCCGCGGCCCTCTGCACCTGGTCGCCGACGCCGGCCCGTTTGGACGCGGCTCCGGCGGACACAGCCACTCCGACACTCTTAGCCTGGTGCTACGCATTGCTGCAGAAGAATTACTAATCGATTCCGGAACCTACAGCTACTTGGGCGACCCCACTGCCCGCGAGCGCTTCCGCTCCAGCGCCGCGCACAACACCATCCGCGCTGGCGGCTTTGAACAGGCGACCTCAGCCGGACCCTTCCGCTGGACCGATAAACCCACAGTGCGCATCAGGGAGCAGACCGAGCACGTTCTCGAAGCAGAATGTGTGGCCCGCGCCTTCACCCACCGCCGCCGCTTTGAACTGCGGCCGGACTGCTTGATCGTCACTGACTTCATTGAGGGTCCGCCGCCCTTCGAACAGTTCTGGCAGTTCGGTGTCAACGCCGAACGGATCGAGCCCGGAAAATACCGCCTCGGCTCCTCGGCGGAGTTTGTGATCCCCGCCGGCGCCGAAGCGCGCCTCGCCGCAACCTGGCGTTCAAAAATGTATGGACAGAAAGAAGCCGCCTCGGAGCTGCGCGTGACCCTTTCCGGCCCCGGACCCCACATCACCCGCATCTACTTCACACCCAACTGATCGAACAGAAACAAAACACACCGCGGGCCGCTCACTCATCGGCCATCTGCACGCCCTGGTATTCGCCGGTAGCAGCCAGAAACAACGCGAGAGAACCCTACCGCATAAGCGCAATTATCCTCGCTGATAAAATTCGCGGATCAACCCCGCCACAGTAGTGATCTCATCCTCAGTCAGCTCCGCGAATATGGGTAGCGCTAGAACCTCTTGGGCGAGTTGCTCGCTGACCGGGAAATCGCCGGCTGTATACCCGAAGTCCGCCAGCGCCGGTTGCAGATGCAGCGGAAGAGGATAGTAAATCTCGGTCCCCACACCGGACTCAGCCAGGAAAGCGCGCAACTCGTCCCGCCGCTGGCAGCGAATCACGAATTGATTAAACACATGGTTGGTCTGATACGGCTCCGCCGCGGGCGTGATCGCCACACTGGACAGCGCCTCGCGGTACAGCGCGGCATTGCGTTGACGCGCGCGATTCCAGTCATTCAGATGATCCAGCTTCACGTCCAGCACCGCCGCCTGGAGCGCATCCAGCCGCGAATTCATCCCCGGCCACTGGTGCACGTACTTCTCAAACGATCCATGAATCCGTAGCGCCTTCAATTTCCGGGTCAGGTCTTCATCGTTGGTCGTAAGCATGCCGCCGTCGCCAAACCCGCCCAAATTTTTCGTTGGGAAAAAACTGAAACAGCCAAGCGTCCCCAGGCCGCCCGCGCGCTGCCCCTGCCATTCCGCGCCCACAGCTTGCGCAGCATCCTCAATCACGGGAATCCCGCGAACCGCCGCCCGCGCCTTGATCGGACCCATGTCCGCGCACCCGCCATAAAGGTGCACCGGCAGGATCGCTTTAACCCGCGGATGCTCCGCCAGCGCTTTATCCAGTTGCCGGATATCCAGATTGAAAGACCCCGGGTCAACGTCGACAAATACCGGCCGCGCTCCCGAACTCATGATGGCCCCGGCAGTCGCAAAGAACGTGAAGGGCTCCGTAAGCACTTCATCGCCCGCACCGATCTCCAACGCCATTAAAGCTAATTCCAAGGCATCCGTGCCGGAAGCGCAGCCCACTGCGAACCGCGTCCCGCAATATTCAGCGAAGCGCTGTTCGAAGTGCTCTACCCCGGCGCCCAGGATGAACCGTTGCGACTCCATCACGCCCGTGACCGCCGCTTGGATCGCTTCCCGCAGTGGCTGGTATTGGCGTGCCAGATCGAGCAATGGGATGGCGCGGAGGCTAGCTTTGGTTGCCATCCCTCCAGTCTAATCCGTGTAGTGGCCCTGCAACCAATTCCAGCGGATGCGTAGCAAATCCAGAAACGAAGCCACCCCTTGCATCAGCCCCACCTTGGTCCCCTCCACATTATTCCAACGCACCGGAACTTCGATGATCGGAATCCCCAACGTGTGCGCCACAAACAAGTCCTCCACGTCGAAACTAAAGCCATCCAGCCGCTGCAGCGGAAACACGCGCCGCGCGGCATCCCGGCGGAACAGCTTGAACCCGCACTGCGTATCGGAAAACGTCAGTCCTGTAATCCGCCGCGTGATGCGGTTAAAGACAATGCCCGACATCTCCCGCCACCGGCTCTGATGCACACCGATCAAAGTCCGGTCGAGCGCGCGCGAGCCAATCGCAATCGCCGCCCTCTTTTCATGCGCGGCGGCCAGCAGCTTAGCAAGCTCATCGATCGGCGCGGACAGATCCGCGTCGGAAAATAGAATCCAATCCCCCTTCGCATCGAGCATTCCGTGCCGGATAGCGAAGCCCTTTCCGCGATTGCCGGGATTCTGCACCAACCGCAGCCGTGGCTCGCAGGCGGCGCGCTTCTCGACTATCGCCGCAGTCGAGTCGGTCGATCCATCGTCCACCACCAGCACCTCAGCATCCCCATAGGGAGAGCCGTCGAGCCAACTGAAAATCACGTCGAGGGTCGCAGGGAGTCGACGCTCTTCGTTATACGCGGGGATGACGATCGAGAGCGTCAACGGTCCATTATAGCGGGCCGCTCACGCTATAGTGGCAGCAGCACTCGACGCGTATAAGAAAATGGACCGGCTCCCCTTTCGCGCCACGCCACTGGCCTGCCCCTACGAAGGAATCGGCAAACTTCCCGTAATCATCCTGCTCGATAACGTGCGCAGTATGTACAACGTGGGAGCGTTCTTTCGCACCGCCGACGCCGCAGCCGCCGAAAAACTTCTGCTCACGGGAATTACCGCCTGTCCGCCCCACCGGGCGATTCACAAAACCGCGCTAGGCGCCGAAGAAACTGTCCGCTGGGAACACGGGCCCGATCCGCTGCCGCTCCTCGATCAGCTTCGTGAGCAGAATTACCAGATCGCCGCCATCGAAACCACGCCCCAGGCAGTCGATCTGTTTGCGTGGCAGCCCGCCTTCCCGATCTGCATTATTTTCGGCCATGAAGTCGACGGCATCCGCCCCGAAGTGGCAGCGCGCTGCGACGTGCACATCCGCATCCCCATGCTGGGCGCTAAACACTCCCTGAACGTAGCGACAGCAGGAGGCGTAGTGCTGTTCGAGCTGTTGCGCAAGTATCAGGCGAGACGATGAGACACTAATGGAGTGGACCTCTGCACCCAAGGCACTCTGGTCACCGCAAACGCGCGCCTAAGCCGCCAGTTGCGCCGCGCTTACGATACCCAACGCCGCCGCCAAGGCGTGCGCGTTTGGAACACCGCTGACATTCTTCCGCGCAACGCCTGGCTCGCGCGCGCCTGGCAAGAGTGCGCCTATCGCGATCCCTTCCAAACCCCGGTTTTGCTGAGTTCCCTACAAGAAGAAGCCCTGTGGGAACAAGCCATCGCGGCCTCCGATGGCGCCAGTATCCTACTCGATCTATCCGCCACCGTAACCGCCGCGGCACAAGCCTGGAGTTCTGTGCGCGCCTGGGAAGCACCGTGCAACGTGGCGGAATTTCGCGGCCTGCAAGATCCCGAGGAATTCCTGGAGTGGATGGGGGCCGTCGAGCGCAAGCTGTACGACAACGATTGGATTACCGCAAGCCAGCTACCGCGCGCTCTCCTCGATCGCATCGCCTCTAGAACGTTCGCCCCCGCCACTTTCTTTCACGCCGGTTTCGACGAGTTCACCCCCGCGGATCGCCGCCTGTTTGAAGCCTGCCACGCGCAGCCTTGGCCCGCACCCTCCGCACACGCGTCAGCCCTACGCCATCGCCTGGGACTCCGCGACTCCTCAGAAGAATTAGTCCACGCCGCCGCCTGGGCGCGGCGTAAACTCGAAGCGCAGCCGGACGCCCGCATTGGCATCGTCGTGCGCGGCCTCGCCGGACTCTCCGCCGCCGCCGAACGTATTTTCGACGAAACTTTCCATCCTGCCCTGGACTTCGCCCGCGCCGGCTCCGGCGTAGCCTTTCAGATCTCCCCCGGCATGCCCTCCGCCGACGCTCCCCTCATCGCCGCCGCCCTGCTCGCGTTAGGAATCCAGCCCGGACTGCACATCGGCGAAGCGGGAATGCTCCTGCGTTCGCCCTTCCTGAGCTTTGACCCGTGGCACGGCGCGCGCCTCTTCGCCGATCTTCGTCGTCAAGGCGTCGACGAAGTCTCCTTCGAGGTCGACTCCGTGCGCCGCATGTTCCCCGGCATGGCGAAGGCTGCCGAAGAATCGCGCCCCCGCCAGCATCCCAGCGAGTGGAGTGCGGCTTTTTCAAAGCTGCTACACCACGCCGGCTGGCCTGGCGAGCGGCCGCTTTCTCCCACGGAGCATCAGACCGTCGAGCTTTGGAAAAATCTTCTCTCTGCACTCGCCTCGCTCGACGTCGTGCTCCCTCGCCTCACCTACGGCCAGGCGCTCCAGCGTTTGCGCGGCATTGCCCGCGAGCAACGCTTCGCCCCGCGCGATGAAGACGCCCCCGTGCAGATCATGGACATGCTCGAGGCGGCCGGATCGCAGTTCGACGCCTTGTGGATCGCCGGCTTACACGCTGGCGCCTGGCCCGGCGTCGCGCGCCCCAATCCTTTTTTGCCCGTGTCGCTCCAGCGCCAAGCCGGGATGCCGCACAGTTCGCCGGAGCGTGAACTCCACAATGCCCGCCGCATCACCGCGCGTCTGCTCACTTCGGCGCCGGAAGTCGTGTGCAGCTATCCGCTGTTCTCCGGCGAGGAGCAGCTTCGTGCGAGCCCCCTGCTCGACGCCCTCCCCGAAGCCGCCCACCTCGCCGCACCCTTCGAAACCTCCCTGCGGAAAATCTTTTCCTCCGCAGTTCCCTTGGACCAACAACCGGACAATCAGGCCCCGCCCTTAGCCGGCGGCACCTTGCAGCGCGGAGG
>JALYIB010000191.1 GCA_030775965.1 Acidobacteriota bacterium
GTGAGCTACCGCTTATCGAACACGCTGCTGCTGCGGGCGCGGCTGTTTGGCGGGGACGCGTTTGCGAAGAATAATTCGAGTCCGCTGCAGACGGGAACGCTGCCGGCGGCGGGGATTGTCAATGCGGCGCCGTTCGTCACGTTCCTGCCGGGCGCGGACGACCCCGATAGCACGCGCGCCGGGCGCTTCTTCAACGGCGTGTTGACTCTCGAAGGGCAGCCGCTGGCGAAGCTGAATTATTCGCTATCGTTTCAGACGCTCGATTCGAGCCGTCGCTACGGCGACGGGCCGGCGGGCACCGGGTACCAACCGCTGGGGAATCAGCGTTCTGTCTACGACGGGCGGATTCAGACGGGGAACGCGCAGTTGCATTTCCAGCCGAGCGCGGCGCACTTGCTCACTGGCGGCTACGAATTCGAAAACGAGAACTATGCGTTCGATTTCGCGAACGCGAGCGATCCCGGAGCGGCGGCCGGCGTCAACGCCACGCAGAAGAGCAATGCGCTGTTCGTGCAGGATCAGACGCGCTGGTTCGGCGGGCGGCTGCTGGTCACCGGCGGATTTCGCGCGCAGTATTTTACACTGGAACGGCCGGCGCTGCTGCCGCTCGCGTCGGCTCCTTATCAGGGCGTCGCGATTACTTCACCGCCGCCGGCTTATACCGGCGATGGGTCGGTCGCGTACTTCTTTCGCAAGACCAATACCAAGTTGCGCGGGCATGTGGGGCGCGGGTATCGCGCGCCGTCGCTCTACGAACGCTTCGGGTCGGGATTCGATTCCACTTTCGGCTACACCACGTATGGCGATCCGCGCCTCGCGCCGGAACATTCGATCAGTTTTGACGCGGGCGTCGATCAAACATTTGCGAAGGGTCGCGTGCGGGCGTCGGCGAGTTATTTTTATACCAGCTTGCAGCAGATCATCGCGTTTGCGGCGCTGACAGGTCCTGACCCCTTCGGCCGGTTCTTCGGATATTACAATTCGCAAGGCGGGATTTCGCGCGGGGTCGAGACCAAGCTCGCGATGGCGCCGCTTCCGGCGCTGAATATTTCCGCTAGCTACACGTTTGTGAACGCGATCGAGCGGAATCCGTCCATAGCTGGCATCCAGCGCACGCTAGAGATTCCGCGCCAGCAGTTTTCCGCGGCGGCGACGTGGCGCGCGGGGAAACGGCTGCTGTTGACCTTCGACACGCTGGACGCCTCGAACTATTTGGGTCCGGTGTACCCGGATTTCGTGACGGCGTTCACGACGCGGGCGTACCGCTTCGACGGCCTCCGCCGCGTGAATGCGGGCGCCAGCTACCGCCTGCCCTTAAGCGAGTTCCGGGCCGTCCGATTCTTCGTGCGCGGCGAGAATCTGCTGAACCAGGATTACTTCGAGAACGGTTTCCGCACGCCCGGGCGCACGGGGAACGGCGGCATTCAGTTCGAGTTCTGACGCGCCCAGTTCAGTTGCTGTTTGACGATGTCGCGCGGGTAGGTCATCTCCACTTTGGTGACGTTGCCCTTGGCGTCGAGGGTGGGCTGTAGATCGGGATACACGCCCGCCCAATACGTCGGCAGATTCAGCGCGGCATAGCGCGCGACGATTCGATCGCGCACCTGGGGATCGAAGTGGACGCCGTATTTTTCGACTAAATCTTTGATCGCGGGATAGTCGCCCTCGGCTTTGATGCGCATCAGCTCGGCCAGCAACATGCCGACGCCTTTGCGCATTTTGTCGAAATCGTTGACGGTGATGTAGTCCTTGCCGTTGCGGTTGAAGCGCACGATGCCGCCGGTTTTGTCGATGATGTAGTTGACGATCATCTGGCGGTCGCGCTGGTGATCTTCTTCAATGGTGTCGCCCTTGGGGATGGCGCGCAGTTGCAGGAGCGCGGTGCGGGCGGTTTGGTAGTACATGGCTTTGGCCACGTCCGGGCTCGAAATCAGGCCGAGTTCCTTGAGTTTGGGATCCCACACGTCCCACAGGGCGCACAAGTCGGCGCGCGCTTCTTCGAGCGTCGAGAAATATTGTTTCAAGTAAAACGTGGGCTCCTGGGCGAGCTTGGGGTTGAGTTTTCCCGAGCCGTGGCCCAGGGTTTCGTGCATCGCCGTGAGCAGAGCAGAGGCTTCGTCGCCGTATTTTTTGGCGATGGCGATTTCCTCGGGCGAGGCGCCGAATTCTTCGATGGCGCGCGAGCCGCTGGCTTCCGAAATGGCTCGCGAACTACTGAGCAGCAGGAAACTCTTGCTGCCGTATTTCTCGCGAATTTCGTTTTCGTTGGGCAGGTTGTCGCCCACGGTATTGACGTGGAAATCGCCGGTCTCGATCACGGTTTCGACGGCTTTGGCGCGCGGCGGCGTGCCGCCTTGCTTCTTATATCGATCGGCCCAGGGGGCGCGGTTTTCAAAATACTGGGCGTTGGCGGCGAGTTTCGAGGAATCGGTCTTGGTATCGCGGATCGAAACGAAGCTCTGCGAAGTGCCTTTGGCCGCGCGGGCGTCGCGATAGACTTCGATGAAGCCGTTGGCGAAGTCGACGTCGGCGTCGTTCTGGGTCCAGTCCTTGTCGAATTGAAGCCAATCGGCTAGCTCACCGGTTTGGTAGTAGCGGATCAAGTCGCGGAGAACTTTTTCCTGGCCGGGCTCGGCGTAAGGGATGGCCTTCTCAAAAGCTGCGATGGCTTTTCGCAGGTAGGGGGCGTAGAGGCCTGCGGGAACTTTGCCGTCGGGAGTGCCGGCGCGATACACTTCTTCGGCCAGCGAGCCGTCGGGCTGGCGCGTGACGCGGGAGTTCAGCGAGTAGCGCTCCTTGAAATTCTTGAGATCGGCCAGTTTCACGCCGGAGTAAAAATTATTGGCGCTGGCTTGCAGAATGTCGAGATCGCCTTGCGGGCTTTTCGCGGTGATGAGGGGTTCGAAGCTGGGATCGAAGAGCGAAGCCCGCAGAGCGGTTAATTCTTTGAGCAGATCCGGTTCGCTGAAAGCGCTCAGCGCTCCTTGGCGCTGGGCGGCGAGGGCGGCGGACTTCAGGTCTTCAAACGACGCGTCGGGCAAGTACTTCTGCGCGGTGATTTCCTGGTGATTTCCTTTGTTGGTCCAGAAGAGTTTCGTGAAGGCCAGAAGTTGCGAGAACACGCGCGGATCGACGGCCAGGGGGTGGGCGGCGATGGCGTCCAGGATGCGTTTCTGGCGCAGGCCGAAGCGGGAATTCTGGTCGTAGCTGATGGGATCGATGGCGATCGATGCCTGCGACAGCCAGTAAGCCAGGATTTGCTGGCGCGGCTGCAGCGCGCGGAAACTTTCGGCGCGGACTTGCACGAAGCCGGTGGCGCCCACGCGGTCGACCAATGCGCCGCCCGCCGTTTTATCCTGGGCCCCGGCGAGGCCGGCCAGGGCCAGCAGAAGCACTAGTTTCTTTCCCAATTTCGTGCGACGATCTATGGTGGAAAGAGGGGACATGATTCAGCATACTGCGATTGTCGCGTTTTTGACCGTGGCCAGCCTGGGTGTGGCGGCGCCGGTCAAAGTGGAGTTGAAAGACTCCATGGGGAAACCAGTGGGGACCGCCACTATCACGGAAGGCAAGCGGGGCGGGGTTTTGATTCATTTGAAACTGCATGGGCTGCCGCTGGGCGAGCACGCGGCTCACATTCATCAGGTGGCAAAGTGCGAAGGGCCCGCGTTTACTACGGCGGGTGGGCATTTCAATCCGGAGATGAAGCAGCATGGGTTGGATAACGAGAACGGTCCGCACGCGGGCGATATGCCGAACTTCACGGTCGCGGGGAAGAAGGGCAAAGCGGATGCCACGCTGGTCAACGGGCGCGTGACGCTGACGGACGGTCCGCACTCGGTGTTTACCAACGGCGGCACGGCGCTGATGATTCACGCGCAGAAGGACGACATGCATACCGATCCGACGGGCAACGCGGGGGCGCGCATTGCTTGCGGCGTCATTACGAAGTAGCTTAGGATTCCGGCGACGCCAGGAAGCGGTAGCCGATGCCGCGCACCGTTAACAGGTGGCGCGGGCGGGCGGGGTCGTCTTCGAGGTAGCGGCGCAGGCGCACGATGAAGTTATCGATGGCGCGGGTGTCGGTGTCCTCGCGCAGGCCCCAGACTTCCTGCAACATGCTTTTGCGCGAGACGGCTTTGCCTTCTTGCTCCACCAGAAAGCGCAGGATGCTGGCTTCCATGAGCGTCAAGGGATAGACTTTTCCGGCGGCGTGCACTTCCAGAAGATTAAAGTGGATGGATTTTTCGCCAAATTCGTAAAACTCTTGGGCTTGAGACTTGGCGGCGCCAGGCGCGGGCGCCGCCGAGCGCAGCCATTGCTTGCGGCGCAGCAAGCCGCGGATGCGGGCGATCAGAATCGAGAGCTCGAAGGGTTTCGGCAGATAATCGTCGGCGCCCGCCGCGAAACCTTCGAGCACGTCTTCAGGGCGGCCGCGAGCCGTCAGCATGAGCGTGGGAACGAACTGGCCGGCGCCGCGCATTTCCGACACCACGGTGAAGCCGTCCTTGACGGGCAGCATCACGTCCAGAACGACCAGATCGAAAGCGGGCTGGTGGTGCTCGGGGAGCAATAATTCCAGCGCGGCTTCGCCGGTTTCGACGGCTTGCACTTGATAGCCTTCGGCTTCGAGATTGAAGCGCAGGCCTTCGGCCAAGTGCTGTTCGTCTTCGACGATTAAGATGCGGTCGGGAGCGCTCATTTGGCGATGGGAAGTTGCAGGATGAAGGTGCTGCCGCGGCCGGGGCCTTCGCTTTCTGCCCACACGCGGCCGCGGTGGCGCTTGGCGACGGAGCGGACGATGAAGAGTCCCAGGCCGGTGCCTTTGACGCGCGTGGCCAGCGGACCGGAGACGCGGTAGAAGCGTTTGAAGATTTGTTTCAGCTCGGATTGCGGGATGCCGGGGCCGTTGTCTTTGACGCGCACTTGCAC
>JALYIB010000192.1 GCA_030775965.1 Acidobacteriota bacterium
AATATGCGCTGGTGTTGAATCGTAAATCCGGCGACGTTGCGGTGCTGCGCGTCGGGGCGATCACGAAAAATCGCGACCGGCGGGCTCCCCTGCTCACCGTGATTCCGGTGGGTTCGCGGCCGGTGAGCGCCGCGGTGCGCGCGCTGTAATAAGCTTGCCGGAGTCCCTTTGCAAGCACCACGAGTTGGCGCGATTAGGCCTTATGAGCGCTACAACACCCGCAGCGCGTCGTTGGGAAACTGAATCACCCATTCGCGGTTGTCGCGCTGGTTCTGATATTCCGTGCGCGACACGGTAACGCGCACCGGTCCGGGGATGCCGCCGCCGGAAAACTCCAGACGCATGCCGTGCGGGCGCTCGACGGCGCGCCGCAGATCCGCCGGAATTTGGTTCGGACCGGGCTTGCCGTTGCGCGCGAAAACTTTGAGCTGCTCCGGGCGGACGCAGAGCGTGACACGATCGCCTTTTAAGTGGCCGGGGAAGTAGGGGCCCTCGAGTTCGAAATCGCCCACCTGCAGACGGCTGGTGTTACGGCCGGGATCGAGCGTTCGAATCTCGCTGTCGAGTAAATTGAACGCGCCCAACAGGCGCGCGACTTCGAGACTCGCCGGCTCCTCCAGCACGCTGCGCGGCGTGCCCTTCTGCACGATTCTTCCGCCGTGAAGAATCAGCATCTCTTCGCCTAATTCAAAACACTCCGTGAGATCGTGGGTCACCAGCAGCATGGGCGTGGCAAAATCGCCGCGGACTTGGCGCAGGACCTCATAAAACTCAGCGCGCAGCACGGCATCGAGACCGGTGGCAGGCTCGTCGAGCAGCAGCAGCTTCGGTTCGCCAATCAACGCGCGCGCGATGCAGCAGCGCTGGCGCTGTCCTCCGGAAACCTCATGGGGGCGCCGTCCCGATGCGTCCTCCAGACGGAACTTCTCCAGCATGTCGTTGACGCGCCGGTGCCGCTCCAGGCGCGGCCGGCGCTCGGCCGCGAAGGCCAGATTCTCACGCAGCGTCATGTGCGGAAACAGGGCGTAGTTCTGAAACACATAACCGCAATTGCGTTTTTGCGGCGCCAAATGGACCCCCGCGGCGGCGTCGTAGAGGATGTCGTCTTCGAGCAAAATGCGGCCTTCGTCGGGCTCTACGAATCCGGCGATCGAGTCGAGCACCAGCGTTTTGCCCGCTCCGCTGGGGCCGAAAAGCACGCTGACGCCGGCGGTGGCCGTGAATTCGAGATCCAGCGTGAAGCCCGCCGAAGCGGGTCGAGGAGCGAAAGATTTGCGGAGCCGTGCCTGCAACATGCGGCTTCAAACCCGGTTGGGGCTCAGGCGATTCGCTAGCGTCAATAGAACCAACGCCACCGCTGAAACCACCAGCACCAAAGCTCTCGCCACGGCGCCATTGCCGGATTCCACGGCGTCGTAAATGGCGACGGCCACGGTCTGCGTGCGGCCCGGAATATTGCCCGCCACCATCAAGGTCACGCCGAAATCGCCGAGCGCACGCGCGAAGGCCAACGCGGTGGCCGCGAAAATCGAGCGCCACGCGAGGGGCAGCGTCACGCGCCAGAACAGCTTCCATTCCGACGCACCGAGGTTGCGCGCGGCGCGTTCGTAATTGCGATCCACGCTTTCCAGCGCCGCGCGGGTCGACTTTACTAATAGCGGCAATGCATGCAGCAGCGCCGCCACCACCGCGGCCTTCCATGTGAACACCAACGGCGAGCCGAAGATGGTTTCCCACAGTTTCCCCAGCGGGCTGGCGCGACCGAGCAGCACCAGCAAGTAGTAGCCGAGCACGGTGGGCGGCAAAACGAGAGGCAACGAAACCGCCGCATCCAACACGTCTTTGCCGCGGAATTGGCGGTTGGCCAGCAGATAGGCGATCCACAAACCTCCGGCGAAAGCGAGCGCAGTCGACACCACTGCCACGCGCAAGCTCAACCACAGGGGGAACCAATCTATAGCCATAAATCCAAAATCACGAATGCCATCGGATGTTAGATTATAGCGGGTCGCGCGGTCACGATTCCGAGGAGCCCTCCGACGCTTCGGCTTCGGCCTGTGCGATCAGATCTTCTTCGCTGATTTCCGTTTCCAAAATTTCGCAGGCGCGGTCGTACGCCGCAGCCGGCACTAACAAACGCAATGCGCCGGGCGCGCTGTACCCGGCCGAGAATTCGTTCTCCAACGAACAGGGAACATCCCCGGCCTGCAGCAGGCCACGCGCGAAGTTTGCTTCGTCCAGAGAAAGGAAAGTTCCCACCACTTGCAGTTCGCCGTCCGCTTGACCGGCGGTTACCTCCGCCGCGGGTGCCCTGGGTTGTGTTTCTTCGGTCGCCAAGTTGCGCTCCGCCAGTTCCGCGTCGTAGCAGGCGCGCGCGACCTCCACTAACTCATCGCGATCAATCTCCAACAAAGCCGCGTCCGACAGCATCGCGTAATGCCGCTTGAAATCTTCCGGATCGATTTGCACAAGTCACCTCCACTGTCGCGCCGCACGGCAACCCTCCAACCTATCACCAATGGGGGTCAGACCCGGTTCTGCGGGCGGAGCGCCCTGGCGTGTGTTTTGCGGGCGCCAACGCCTTCATCCCTTCTATTGTGTTTGGAGACGAAGTTGCGCGGGAAGTCGCGCCAGTCTTACTCGGCTTTATCCGCCAGCACGCGGACGTGATTGTTACGGACTTCAACGAACCCACCGCTCACCTGGAAGCTCTGCGTCTGGCCTTTCAGCGTGACGGAAAGCGTACCCTCAGCGAGCTCGCTGAGCAGCGCGGCGTGGCCCGGCAGGATGCCCATATAGCCATCCTTGCCCGGAATCTGCGCGGAGTCCGCCTGCTGCTGCAGCACCAGTTTTTCCGGCGTTGCGATGTCGATTTGGAAAGTGTCCATAGTTTTCACGCGCACAACGCATTCGCTGTGCGCTTCGCCACGGAAGGTTAACCCTTCTTCTTCATGTCTTCCCAGGTCTCGAGTACGTCGTCGATCGAGCCTTTCATGTAGAACGCCTGCTCCGGAATCTCGTCGTGCTTGCCTTCCACCACTTCCTTGAAGCTGCGCACGGTGTCGGCGACCTTCACGTATTTGCCCTTCAAGCCCGTGAAGGCTTCGGCCACAGTAAACGGCTGCGACAAGAACCGCTGGATCTTGCGAGCGCGCGCCACGGTGGCTTTGTCTTCGTCCGAAAGTTCGTCGACGCCCAGGATGGCAATGATGTCTTGCAGATCTTTGTAGCGCTGCAGAATCTGCTTCACTTGCTGCGCGACGTTGTAATGCTCTTCGCCAATCACGCGCGGGTCCAAAATGCGCGATGTCGATGCCAGCGGATCGACCGCGGGATAAATTCCCAACTCCGAAATCGATCGCGACAAGTTCGTAGTCGCGTCCAAGTGCGCGAAGGTGGTGGCCGGAGCGGGATCGGTATAGTCGTCCGCGGGCACGTAAATCGCCTGCACCGACGTGATCGAACCGTTCTTGGTGGACGTGATGCGTTCCTGCAAATCGCCCATTTCCGACGCCAGGTTAGGCTGATAACCCACCGCGCTCGGCATGCGGCCGAGGAGCGCGGACACTTCCGAACCCGCCTGCGTGAAACGAAAAATGTTGTCGATGAACAGCAGCACGTCCTGATTCTCTTCGTCGCGGAAATACTCGGCGACCGTGAGCGCCGTCAGCGCCACGCGCAAGCGCGCCCCGGGAGGCTCGGTCATCTGGCCGTAGATCAGCGCGCATTTGGATTTGCGCCAGTCCTTGGGATCGATAACGCCGGACTCCTGGAATTCAAGCCACAGATCGTTTCCTTCGCGCGTGCGTTCGCCGACGCCGGCAAACACCGACACGCCGCCATGCTTTTGCGCCAGGTTGCTGATCAGCTCTTGAATGATGACGGTCTTACCTACGCCCGCGCCGCCGAACAAGCCGATCTTGCCGCCGCGCAGATACGGTTCGAGAAGATCTACGACCTTAATGCCGGTCTCGAACATCTGCAATTCGGTGGCCTGTTCATCGAAGGCCGGGGCTTGGCGATGAATGGGGTAGCGCTTGGCGGTGTTCACCGGACCCATCTTGTCGACAGGCTCGCCGATCACGTTCAACACGCGGCCCAAGGTTTCCTTACCCACGGGGACGGTCACGGGCTGGCCCAGGCTCTGGGCTTTCATGCCGCGCACCAGACCGTCGGTCGGCTGCAAGGCGATGGTGCGCACGCGGCTCTCGCCGATGTGCTGCGCGACTTCGCAGATGATGTCGATGGGGTCGGGCACTTTGTACCCTTCGCTGGTGATGCGGATCGCCGTGCGGATGACGGGAATCTGTCCCTCGGGGAACTCGACGTCCACGGCCGGGCCGGCCACCTGGATCACTTTTCCGATTACGCTCATAGAAACCTCACTCTAGTCCAGAGCGGCCGCGCCGCTCACAATTTCGATAATTTCGCGCGTGATGCTCGCCTGGCGCACGCGGTTCATATACAAAGTCAGTTTGTCGATCACGTCGGTCGCGTTGGAACTGGCCGCGTCCATCGCCGTCATGCGCGCCGCGTGCTCCGCCGCCACCGATTCGAGCAGCGCGCTATACACCTGCAATTTGATGTAGCGCGGCAGCAGCGTGCCCAGCAGCTCTTGGGGCTTCTGTTCGTAAATGTAATCTACTTGCTCCTGCGATTTCGGGACTTCAATCGGCAGCAGGCGCGTTTCCGACAGCGTTGGCGCCATCACGCTCTTGAATTCGTTGACGAACATATACACCGCGTCGATCTCGCCGCTGGAAAAACGTTCGATGATAGCGTCGGCGATCTTGTCCGCATAGGGCAAATTAAGGGAGCGCATCATGTCCAGATGTTCGCCGGAGATACGCGCTTCACGTTTGCGGAAATAATCGCGGCCCTTGCGGCCGATCAGCTCAAAGCTTAGCTCGGCATCGCGGTGTTCGTTGACGAATCGTTGCGCCAGTTTCAAAAGGTTGGCGTTGAAGCCGCCGGCGAGTCCGCGATCGGCCGTCACCACCACTACCAGGATCTTTTTTTCGGGACGCACGGACAGCAATGGGTTCCCGGCGGCATCCGGATTCTGGCTGGCCGCTGAAGCCACGTTCGCCAGCATCTCGCGCAGCATCTTGCCGTACGGACGAACCGCCAAGGCGCGCTCCTGCGCCTTACGCAGCCGCGCGGCCGAGATCATCTTCATGGCCTTGGTGATCTGCTGCGTGTTGCGGATCGAACGGACGCGCCGCCGGATGTCGATTAGACTCGGCATGTTACTTGGACTTTTGTTCCTCGACGAAGCGGGTCTTAAATTCGCCCAGAGCCGCGGTCATCTGCCCCTTGAGCGTGTCATCGAGCGCCTTCTTTTCGCGAATGGTCGAAAGCATTCCGGGATGCGCGTTCTCGACAAACTTGAACAGGCCTTCTTCGAAAGCGCGGCATTGATCGAGCGGCAAATCGTCCAGAATTCCCTCGGTACCTGCGTAAAGAATCATGATCTGTTTCTCTACCGGCACCGGCGAATACTGACCTTGCTTCAGAATTTCCACCATGCGGCTGCCGCGGGTAAGCTGCGCGGTTGACGTCTTATCCAGATCCGAGCCCATCTGCGCGAATGCCGCCAGCGCGCGGTACTGCGCCAGATTCAAACGCAGGCTTCCGGCCACCTGCCGCATGGCTTTCACCTGCGCGTTGCCGCCGACGCGGCTGACCGAAATACCGACGTTGATCGCAGGACGGATATTCGCGTTGAACAAATCGGATTCAAGATAAATCTGGCCGTCGGTGATCGAAATCACGTTGGTGGGAATGTATGCCGAAACGTCGCCGGCCTGGGTTTCGATGAAGGGCAGCGCGGTCAGCGAACCGCCACCTTTATCGGCCGACAGCTTGGCGGCGCGCTCCAGCAAGCGGCTGTGAAGATAGAACACGTCGCCAGGGAACGCTTCGCGCCCGGGAGGCCGCCGCAGCAGCAGCGAAATCTCGCGATACGCCGCGGCGTGCTTCGAAAGATCGTCGTAAATGCACAGCGCGTGGCGGCTGCTGTCGCGGAAATACTCGCCAATCGCGCAGCCCGCATAGGGAGCCAAATACTGCATCGGAGCCGGATCGGACGCCGTCGCGGCCACCACGATGGTGTATTCCATGGCGCCGTAGTCTTCGAGCGTCTTCACCACCTGCGCTACTGTAGAACGCTTCTGGCCGATCGCGACATAAATACAAATAACGTCGCCGCCTTTTTGATTGATGATGGTGTCGAGCGCTACGGTGGTCTTACCGGTCTGGCGGTCGCCAATGATCAGCTCGCGCTGTCCGCGGCCGATGGGCACCATGGCGTCGATGGCTTTGATACCGGTTTGCATCGGCTCTTTCACGGGCTGCCGGTCAACCACGCCGGGCGCAATGCGCTCGATGGCGTTGAAAGCCTTGGTCTCGATGGGGCCCTTGCCGTCGATGGGTTTGCCGAGCGCATCGACCACGCGTCCAATCATGGCCTCGCCCACCGGCACGCTCATGATGCGGCCCGTGCGGCGAACTTCGTCGCCTTCCATGATGCCCGACGCTTCGCCCAAGAGCACCGCGCCGACCTGGTCTTCTTCGAGGTTCAAGGCAATGCCCGAAACGCCGCCTTTGAACTCGATCAGTTCGCCGGCCATGACGTTTTCGAGGCCGTAGATGCGCGCGATACCGTCGCCCACCGAAATCACCGAGCCGGTTTCGGCGACGTTGACCGCCTTCTCGTAGTTCTCGATTTCCTCGCGCAACAAGCGCGAGATTTCATCTGCCCGAATCTGAGCCATAATTCCTTTTTGAT
>JALYIB010000193.1 GCA_030775965.1 Acidobacteriota bacterium
ATCCACAACGTCTGGACGATGGTAGCGGTTAGCATCCTGGCGGTTTTTTTCATCAAGGGTTTGTGCGATTACTGCGCCAACTATCTGATCAACTACGTGGGCTTTTCCGCAGTGACGGATCTGCGACAAACCGTGTTCGATCGCGTTGTCCATCAGGACGCGCATTTCTTTGAAGCCAACTCAACGGCACGCGTGATGTCGTCGATCATGAACGACCTGGAGAAGATCCAGGTCGCGCTTTCGCAGATTCTGGCGGACTTGCTGCGGCAGAGCTTCACCGCGCTGGCATTGCTAGCGGTCCTATTGGAGATCGATGGGAAGCTGGCAGGCGTGAGTCTGACGGTGTTGCCTTTCGTGCTGGTGCCAACGTTGCGGCTGGGCAAGCGCATCCGTCGTACCACGCGCCACGCCCAGGACAATGCCGCGGAGCTTAATCAGGTGTTGCAGGAGACCTTGAGCGGCCACCAGGTGGTGAAGGCTTTCGGCGCCGAAGAAGTGGAGTCCAACCGCTTCCGCGACCGTGCCGAGAAGTTAATCCGCAGCAATTTGCGTTATGTGGCGCAACAGGCCATCGCCAGTCCAGTGATCGAATTCTTCGCCGCAATCACTATCGTGGGACTGCTGACCTACGCCCGACTGCAGATCAAAGCCGGTTCGATGACTACCGGAGAATTCACCACCTTTGTGAGCGCGCTGTTCATGCTGTTCGAGCCCGTCAAGCGCCTGGCGGGTATCTACAACATCTTTCAGCAGGCGCTGGGGGCGTCGCAGAAGGTGTTTGAGTATCTGGATCGAGATCAGAACGTGAAAGAGAAGCCGGGGGCGATTCGGCTCGCGCGCTTTGAGGCGGCAATTCATTTCGACGATGTCAGTTTTCGCTATCCGAGCGTGCCGGATGGCTTCATGTTGGACTCGATTCAGTTGGAGGTGCGGCGCGGGCAGGTGGTGGCGCTGGTGGGGTCGAGCGGCGCGGGGAAGACTACGCTGGCGAATCTGGTGCCGCGGTTCTACGACGCTACCGGCGGCGCGGTGCGGATTGACGGGCACGATGTGCGGGATCTGCGGATGGCTTCGCTGCGCGACAAGATCAGCATCGTGGCGCAGGACACTTTTTTGTTCAACGACACAGTGACGGCCAACATCGGCTACGGGTTGCTGCATGCTTCCGAGGAGCAGATTCGCCAAGCTGCGCGCAATGCGATGGCGGAGGAGTTTATTCTGCGGCTGCCGCTGGGGTACGACACCATCATCGGCGAGCGCGGCACGAAGCTATCGGGCGGGCAGCGGCAGCGGCTGGCGATTGCGCGGGCACTGCTGAAGAACGCTCCGATTCTGATTTTGGATGAGGCTACTTCGCATCTGGATACGGAATCCGAGCGGCTGGTGCAGAGCGCGTTGCAGAATCTGATGGCGCATCGCACGGTGATTGTGATCGCGCACCGGCTGTCAACGGTGCGGCGCGCGGATAAGATTGTGGTGCTGGATCACGGTCGCATCGCTGAGACCGGCACGCATGACGAGTTGATCAGCCGCGGCGGCATCTACCAGCGGCTGCACGATATGCAGTTTCTGGAAGCGGACGTTTAGGAACCCACCTTACGTACCAGCTTGCCTAGCTTGGCGCGATCCTCAGGAGTTCCGCGGGTGAAATCGGCGGTGGATTTCGAGGGGATGCGTTTCCCTTCGGTCACGGCGGCCTTCTCATCGATCTCGCGGTTCTGCGCGATGCGCGCGGTGGTTCGCTCAGCCGGCGTCATTAGATGATATGGTTTGTTCATTCGGGCACCCCTTACTATCATCGCAGGTTAGTCGTGGGCTAGGACTTTGCCGGTGGAGGCGTCGACGGTGACGGTGTATTCGTCGGAGGAGACGGAGCCGCCCCAGAGGACTCGCCAAACGGGATTGGGGAAGCGGGTGGCGGTTTCGTAATTGAGCAGATAGGTGACCGGGGGACGCTGGCCGGGCTTGTTGAGGTAGGGGCCGGAGATTTTGATGGCTTCGACGAGGGCTTCGGTGGTGTCGACTTTCAGAAGGGCGGGGGAAAAGGACTGGTTGGGGCCGCCGGGACGCCAGGTTTCCTGCTGTCCGGGGAACACGCCTTTGTGGACGCTTTCGGTTTCGACGGCGGACCAGGTGTAGGTGCGGGCTCGGGCCATGGCTTCCGAGACAAAGACGACTTCCCAGGCGCCGGCTTTGCCGTTTTCCGGTTTGACATCGGGGACGTTGAGGCTGCGGATGGTGAGGGGCATGCTATCGGTGGCCCAGATGCGCGAGGAGCCGTACATGTACTGAAAGGCCTGGCGGCCGCTGATGGGAGCGGGTGGAGGCTCGGGCGCTTTGCTGACGGGGGTGGGGGTGTCGGAGCAGGCTGCGAGGAGGAGGGCCGCGAGGGCGGGTAATAGTTTCCGCATATACCAATGTCAGACGGAGGAGCGGCGGGTGTCAACTTTTGGAGGCCAACTTTAGGGGCGAGCGGTCTTCGGCTAAACTCGTTAAGAGCGGGCCCTTAGCACAGCGGTTAGTGCAGCGGACTCATAATCCGTTGGTCGATGGTTCGAATCCATCAGGGCCCACCATCTCGCAGGCGCAGGGAACCGTTGGCGCTGTAGAGCAGATAATATTTCGGGGGCTTTTGGGCGGCGTATTGTTGGCGGGTGTCTTGGAGGGAACTGCTCACGAGGCAGTGATAGACTTGGCGGCGCAGGGGGAGGTTCAGGTAATCGCAGGGGCCGGGGATTAGGAGCCAGGAAGGATTCGCTCCCTGGTACACGTAAAGCCAGGAATCGGGCGGGATGCCGGGGAGAAGCGTGGTTAAATCAGAGGCGGTGCGCTGCGCGCTCTGGCGCTGGAAGAGTGTGAAGGCGACGCGATTTTTGAAATACGGACCTTTCTGAAAGAGCACCACAGAGAGCAACACGACTGCGGTGGCGGCGGCTACGGCGATCCAGCGCCCGCGCTGATCGGCGGTCGCCAGCGCGATGAGGTCTTCGAGCGTGAGCGCGGCGGCAAATAGTAGAAATATGGCGGGCGCATATAGGTAAAACTCGGAGCGATTTCCCGGAATAATGGCGACGGGAAGAAGCGTGAGAGCGTAGGCAGCCAAGTTCCACCAGATCCAGCCACGGCGGCGGCAGATGGCGTAGGCGGCCATTGCCACGACCAGCAGCAAGAGTACGCCGGCCCGGCGGGGGTGGGCTTCTTCGTGAAAGATCAGGGACGTGAAATATAAAAACGATGTGAGTATGGTGCGAGGGTCGGCATGGATGGTGTAGGGGTTGCCGGCTGGCATGGAGGGGATCATGCGGCGAATCAAAAGGGCGTACTGGATGAGGAAGACGGCCCAGAGACTTAAGTGAATCCACAGGCGGTGCAGGGTTTTTTCGTAATAGGCAATGCCCAGCAAGAGCACGGGCAGCACGATGGCGAATTCCTTGGTGCGCAGCGCTAGAAAAAACAGGAGAGCGCTGAGGGCGGCGGTGCCGGGTTTCTTCGACAAGAACGCCAGGGTGCTGGCCAGCATGAGAAACAGGCAGAGGACGTCGAAGATGGCTCCTAAATACGTGACGGTCTGCGCGGTGGAGGAGAGCGTGGCGAACACGCAGAGGGCTCCCAAGCTGGCTAAGGCGCTGGCTCCCATGCGTCTGAGCAGAAAAAAGCCGAGCACGAGATTCGCGAAGTGGATCGACAAGAAGCACAATAACTGCGGGCGGTAGTTGAAGCCGAAGAGTTCAAACCACCAGCGCTCCAGCATGAACCCGACGGGGCGGTCGTTGTAGGCGAAGTGGGGCAGAATATTGACGCCCCTCCACGTCAATCCGGTCAAAAAGCGGGGCAGGTTGCTGATTTCATCCAGGATCATGGAGAGGCCGGGCTGGAGCGCCCAACTGATCGCGTGCCAAGCTAAATACAGGCACAGGGCCGCGGTCAGGAGTTCGAGGGAAAGAGTTACTTTGCGGGGCAATGCGGCTCTATTCTTCGACAATCTCGCCGAGCCACTCGACGGCGATAGCGCGCTGGACGCTTTCTGCTGCGGGGCATAATGGCCCATGAATGTTCCCTCATTGCTTGATAGGTAAATATTCATTCTAATAGAGAGACGTATATGCGCTTCCTCCAACCATTATTTGAGAAGAACCTGCAATGGGCCGCGCGGATGCGGGAACAGGACCCGCATTTCTTCGAGCGGCTTACAGCGCAGCAGAATCCGCAATATTTGTGGATCGGCTGTTCCGATAGCCGGGTGCCCGCCAACGAAATTGTGGATCTATTGCCGGGTGAAATTTTCGTGCACCGCAACGTGGCGAATGTGGTGCACCCGTCGGATATGAATTGCTTGTCGGTGCTGCAATACGCCGTCGAAGTGCTGAACGTGCGCCATGTGATCGTGGTGGGGCACTATGGGTGCGGCGGAGTGCGGCAGGCGCTCGAAGAAGGCGGACTAGGGATGATCGATCACTGGCTCGCTCCGGTGCGGCGGATACGGCGGCGGAATCAGGAAGCATTCGATCGGCTGACTTCGACGAAGGCGCGCTGGGACCGGTTGTGCGAACTGAATGTGATGGAGCAGGCGATTGCGGTTTCGCAAACCACGATCATTCGCGGGTCCTGGGCGCAGGGGCGCGAGATCGCGGTGCATGGGTGGATTTACGATCTGCATGATGGGCGGCTGCGGGATCTGGAAGTGACGGTGACATCGGCGGACGAAGCGGATGCATTGCACCAGCGGGCCGGGGGCGCGGAGGGCTAGCCGCGATAGAGACCGGATTCGGACGCGGGCGGCGGGGAGTTTTGGATGTCATGGCCAACACGTGATCGGCATGGGCAATATGTTGGCGGCCGGGACATGATGCGGGGGCAAGGGGGGCTCCGCTCCTGCGGAGTAGGGTCTCAAAGCGACATCGGCGCGCGGCCGTAAAGCCATGGGAACGGCCGGGGCTGCTCAGAAATGCCCATTTTGCGACGGAAAGTAGCTAGTCCGCGTACGAACGACGGGCTTGCCTTCGTGGGGCGCTATGACGGCGACCTTAATCTTGCGGGACGCGGCGTGTCGATCGGATTGGGGAGGCGTGTAGGCGAGCGTATAGCTGGCGCGAATGTCGGCGGCGATGCGCAGGCATAGCGGGGCGATGGCAGCGGTATTCATGGGCTCAAAGGCTTCGCCACCGCTCATTTTCGCGAGGCGGCGCAGGATGCCAAGGTTGTGCTCGCGCTCATCGGGGTCGTAGAGCGCAATCGAGTAAACAGTGGCTCCCGACCGTTGCAGGGCCTGCACGGTGTCGGCGAACGTGTGGGTGCTGTTGTTATCGCCGCCATCGCTGATCAAGAGTAGAACTTTGTTTTCCCATTTGCCTTTGGCGAGGTGGCCGGCGGCTAAGGTCAGGGCATCGTAGAGCGCGGTTCTTCCCGCAGCTTGCGGCCCGAGGAGCGCGGCGCGCAGTTGCATTGGATCGTTCGAAAAAAGCAGGGCGGGCGGGAGGCCTTTAAAGGCACGGTCATTGAAGTTCACTACAAAGGTTTCGTCTTGGGGATTGCTGGCGCGTACGAAAGCCAGGGCTGCGGTGGCGACTTCGACCTGCCGGGTGCGCATGCTGCCACTGGCGTCGACAACGATGCCGAGGGTCACGGGACGGTCCTCGGCGGCAAACTGTTTGATAGCTTGCGGGTGACCATCTTCAAGAATTTTGAAGTCCTCTGCTTTGAGGCCTTTGATGTTTGCACCGTGACTGTCCTGCACCCCGACGGTGAGGACCACTAACTGGCTGGCGGTGTATAAAGTGAATCCCGGCTCGCCCGGCGAGGAGGGTTCCTGCGCCGAGAGAACCGGGAGAGTCAACGCTACAATAGCGGCGAAGCGGAACATCTAGCTGCGATTGTAGGCAAATTTCAGAGCCAACGCGGCGATCAGCGAGAGCATTCCGATGAGGGCAAAAAGAGGCAAGTTAGAAGCAG
>JALYIB010000194.1 GCA_030775965.1 Acidobacteriota bacterium
GCGGTGCGCTCTTACCGCACCTTTTCACCCTTACCTGGCAGTTGCCTGCCCGGCGGTATAGTTTTCTGTGGCACTTTCCGTAAAGCCCGCTTTGAGCGAGCCCCCCCGGCCGTTAGCCGGCATGTTGTCCTGTGGAGACCGGACTTTCCTCCCGCCCGCATCAGGTTTCCCCGCGCGAGCCAGCGGCTGCCCGTCCGGCAGGCCCGCATTCATTATGGGGGGTGGAAGGAGGTAGGGGCAAGCTGATCTAGTGAAATCGTTGCAGAATGACGAAACGTGTCTAGGGTCTGAAGTATCTGCCAAGTATCGGTTCATTCGCGAATTTCGACCCTTACTTGCAGAGAACGGTCGATTTCAAGCATGCCATTGTTTTTTTGAGAGGTTACAGGAGGGGTACCTATGTTTCAACGATTGGCCGCTATTCTAGCGGTCCCCATACTCGCGGTCAGCCTGTTCGGGCAAGGGATTGACACGCAAGCTACGAAAGACGACTGGGAAGAGATTAACTTCGACTACAATTCGTCGGTGTTGGTGGATGGATTCCCTAGCCTGCTGCGGCTGAGTGAGCTGCTGCAGAAGAATTCGGGATATAAAGTCAAGATTGAGGGGCATACCGACACCATCGGCGACACCAGCTACAACAACAAGCTGGGCCTGGCGCGGGCCAGTGCGGTGCGCGATTTCCTGGTGAAATACGGCGCGCGGGCGGGGCAGATCGAAGTGAATTCGCGCGGCAAACTGGACCCCAAATACGCCGGGCAGAAGGACTCCTATGTGCGCACCGATGAAGCGCGCTGGATGAACCGGCGCGTGGCGCTGACGGTGCTCGACGACCAGGGGCGAACGGTGGGCGCGGGCGGGGCGGGCGATGCCATTCGCGCCATTCAGCCGGCTTCGGCTGCAACGGGTCTGGCGGATTGCTGCAGCGAAGTGCTGAAGAGGCTGGACAAGCTCGACGCCATTGAGCGCATGCTGATGGATCTGGCGGATCAGAACAAAAAACTGGCGGATGAAGTGGCGCGGCTGCGGGCGAATCAGGATACGCTCGCCGGACGCCTGAATCAGCCGCCTCCGGCTCCGCCCGCGCCGGCGCCGACTACCGAGGAAGTGGCTAAAGCGGTAACGGATGCGATCGATAAAAAGACGCCGCCGAAGTTCCAGTTGCTGGGGATGAACGTGGGCGCGAACAGCAATGGCGATGTGTCCTTCACGGGCAAGGGGCGGTACTTTGCGCCCTTCGGGAACAATTATGCGTTCCAGTCAGAAGGCGAGTACTTCTATAACAAAGGCCAGCGCGAAGGGCAGTTCGATATGGGGCTGGTGGACCGTGTCGGCCGCTTCCAGGCCGGGCTGTTTTCGAGCTTCAAGCACGTCAATCTGACCGGCTATCAAACCGGCGGCACGCTGGGCGAGGGCGCGGTCACCTTGGAATACCTGTTTAAGTGGGGCAAGGTGGGCGTTTTCGGGACCAAGGCGTTTCTGGACGACGCGCTGGTGAATAGCGTCAACGTGGTCACGCCCACGGGCGCCATCATGAACAACTTGTTCACCGAAACCTACCTGCGCGTGGTGGATCAGGCGGGCTTGAACGGGACGTTCCCGCTGTTCGGCAAAAACTATGCCGAGGGGAATCTGGGTTATCTGCGCAGTACCACGGCGGGAGACCGCCTGGGTGGAACGCTACGCTTCATCTTCCCGGTAAGCAATAAAATCGCGTTCACGCTTGAAGGCGGGTTGAACGAGACTTTGTTAGGCCCCAACAACAACGGGCGCGTGGTGGCAGGCTTCCAGTTCGGCAGTCCGACGCGGCCGAAAGACTATCTGGATTCTCCGCACCCGGTGCCGGTGCAGATTCCACGCGTGCGTTATGAAGTGTTGACGCGCACGGTGCGCAAGGGCAACGCGCCTCCGGTGGCCGATGCGGGGCCGAACCAGAATCTTCCCGGAGCGCAGTTGGTGACGTTGAACGGGTCGGCTTCTTACGATCCGGATGGCGATCCGATCACCTATCAGTGGACACAGGAGACGACGGGCGCGCCCGCCGTGACGCTTTCGGCGTCTACGGCCGCTATCACTACCTTCAGCGCGGTGGCGGGGCAGAATTATAGCTTCCGGCTGACGGTGAAGGATCCTTACGGCGCGCAGGGAATCGCGCGGGTGAGTGTCACGACGGGGACTCCGGCGGTGACGGTGACAGCGCCGCTGATCGTGGCTTTCACGGCAAATCCGACGAGCATCAATGCCGGGCAATCGTCCACCTTAAGTTGGCAGGTGTCGAACGCGGATACCGTTACCATCACCACGTTGGGAACGGTAGCCCTGACGGGTTCGCAGGCGGTGACGCCGGCGACCACCACCACTTACACATTGACGGCCACGCATGGCACGCAAACCGCGACTGCCAATGCTACCGTGACTGTGAACGGAGCCAGCGGCAGCGGATTGCCGGTGATCGTCAGCTTCGCGCCGACGCCGGCTACCATCGACTTCGGGGCGAACTCGGTGCTTTCCTGGGTGGTGCAGAACGCTACGAATGTGACCGTCAGCACGATCGGGACAGTGGGGCTTACCGGCTCGCACACCGTCTCGCCGGCGGCCACTACCAGCTACACCATCACGGCTTCGAACGCCAACGGCACCGTTTCGGCCAGCACCACTCTGACGGTGATTACGTCGGTGCAGATTACCTCGTTTACCGCGACGCCTTCGACCGTTTTGTCGGGAGGCATTTCGATTCTGGTCTGCGAGACCAAGGGCGCCGTTTCGATAAATGTGAACGGGATTACGTTCAACACGTCTACGGCAGTGGAGTCAGTGCATGTGCCACAGACCTCCACTTATAACTGCACTGCTACGGCGGCGAACGGGCAGACGGCTTCAGCGCAGACTACAGTGACTGTGACCGGGCCAATCGATCCGTAGACAATCGGCTCCGTAGAGGCAAGTCGAATTGAAAAGAAAGGGCAGGTCCGAATCTCGGGCCTGCCCTATTTTATTGCTGATGAGGAACGGACTATTCGGGATCCCGAGTCCGCTTTTTATGGTTGCGTTTACGCGCTAGCGCTTCTTTGGTGCGTTTTTTTTCACCGGGCTTCAAGTAGAAGGAATGGCGCTTGATTTCCTTGATGATGTCCTCGGTTTGTACTTTACGCTTGAAACGGCGGAGCGCGCTCTCCAGGTTTTCTCCATCCTGGACGTGTACTTCAGCCAATCGTAATTCACCTGCCTCTCGGATCTGCTGGGAAATCCCAGGATAGCAGGTGATTATCGGCCCTTACTGAGTTTGCGGAAGTAGGCGGCGACGGCATCGGTGTAGCCGGGGGCGACGCGCTCGGCGCCTCCGCTGCGCACTTGGCCGGACTCGGTTTCGGCCGCGGAACGGCGCAACTGGACTTCAAGCGCCTCGAGTTTCGGCAGAATTTCGCGGGCGATGCGGGCTTCAAGTTCCTCCGAAGCGGTGTTGCCGACGCTGAGTCGCGAGAGGTCGCGGCTGAGGTCCTGCACGTCGCGGGTTAGATCGGGGTCGCCTTGGACGCGGTCACGCAAATCGTTCATTTGGGCCTGCGCGTCGCGGACCAGATTGCCGGGCTCAAGTGGGCCGGGGCCGCCGTTGGGCTCATAGATTCCTTCCGGCTGGAAGCGGCCGAAGCCGTTGCCGAAGCCACCGCCCAGGCGTCCGCCGCCGTTGCGGGCACCGCCTTGCGCGCTGCCGCCTTGCTGACCGCCGCCCTGTTGGCCTTGTCCCTGACCTTGGCCACCCTGTTGCCCTTGACCCTGACCTTGTCCCTGTTGCCCTTGACCGCCCTGTTTACCCTGGCCGTTTTGCTGGGCGCGCTGCTGCATCTCCTGCATCTGGCTGCGCAGGCGTTCGAGGCCCGCGAGTTCCTGTTCCATGCCGCCGTTCTTGTCGCTGCCGGGCTGGGCGTTGGGATTGACGGCGGCCTGCGCGGCCTTGAGATCGTGGCTCAACTGTTCGAGTGACTGCGTGATGGGGGCTTCGCGCGGCACCATCAACTGGCCTTGGCCTTCGCGAATGTAGCGCGCCGAATACTGCATGCGCATTTTGGTTTCGTTCTGCTGGATGTCGCTCAAGCCGTCGCGCACGCGGGCGGAGGCGGCGGGTTGCGTCCCGGCGAGGTCGCGCGCGGATTTTTGCATGTCGCGCTCCAGTTGGTCGACGGCCTGCGCCATCTTGTCTTTCTCGTCGGCGAGCTGGCGCTGCTGGGCGGGGCCGGGCCGCTGTTGGGTTCCGTTGCGCCCATTCTGGCCGTCGCCGAAGGCTTGCTTGAGGCGCTGCTCGAAGTCCTTTTGTTGATCTTTCAGGCTATCGGCGCGCTGCGAGAGCTCGTCAATTTGCGACGAGGCCTGCTGCTGCCGCATGCCGTTCATCATGCGCTGCGCTTCATCCAAACGCTCGGCCGCGCGGCGTGCTTCGGCTTGCGCTCCGGCGGAACCCTGTTGGCCGGGTTGCTGCGCGGAGTTCTGCGCGGAACGCATGTCGTTCAAGGCTTGATTCAAGCGGTCGAGCGCCTGCTGCAGCTGCTGCTGGTTCTGCTGATTTTGCTGGCGCTGCTGATTGCGGCTCTGTTGCTGGCCGGATTGTCCCGACTGGCCCGACTGGCCCGATTGCGATTGCGACTGCTGTCCTTGCTGTCCCTGTTGGCCTTGCTGCAACTGCTCCATCTGCTTGCGCAACTCTTCGGCTTCGCGGCGCAGCATCTCCTGCTGCCAGCGTTGTTCGAAGGACTGCTGCTTGCTTTGGTTCTGCTGCTGGGCCAATTCCTTCTGGCGGCGCGCGAGGTCGCTCAAGCGCTGCAGTGCTTCGTCGGCTTCCTTCTGGCGCTGTTCGGCGGAGCTGCCGCTACGCTGGCCGGTCTCATACTGATTCTTTTCGCGATCGAGCTCGAGGTCGAACATGCTGGACAGATCGCGTCCGGCGTTTTGGGCTCCGCCTCCGCCACCACCGCCGCCAAAGGCGATCTGGATGTCGCGGAACGTGGCTTCGGCGCGCAGCAGGTACTGGAGGGCGCGCTGTTCGGGGGCGAGGGCGTCCTTCCAGTTTTGTCCGCGGAGTTTATCGGACGCCGGTGTCATCTCGGCGGCGGCGGCTTCAAGGTCCTTCACGAAAGTCTGGAATTCCTGATTCGCTCCCGCCAACTCGCGGCTGCGCGAGCGCTGCGCCAGCGATTCGGCTTGTTCCTTCAGCTTGGTCTGCACTTCGGCCAGGAAGCGGGCGTTCTCAGCGGCTTTATCCTTGGCGTTGCCGCGCAGCTCATTCCAGGTGGCAGCGATGATTTCTTTCTGGCGCTGCGAAATTTCGCTGCCATCGTCGCTGCCGCCGCCTCCTCCGCCGCCGCCCTGCTGCTGCGATTGCGTGTAGTTGCGTTCGAAGGGCTGGGCTTCGACAAACAGCATGTCGGTGCGGGAGGTGACGCGCGCGTCTTTCGCGGTGGCGTACATGGCGATCACGTCGCCGGGCTGCATCTTGTAATCTTCGAGCGCGATCAGCGTTTTGCCGGAGGCGTTCTTCACGCCGCTGGAGTTGGGCATGGCAACCACTTTTTCCGCTCCGCCATTGACGGAGTAGTGCAGTTCAACGCCCTGGAGAGCGAAGTCGTCGCTAGCTTCGACGGCCACGCCCACCTCTTCAATGGGGCTCACGCGAGCATCGGAGCCGGGATGCGTGATCTTCACGGTAGGCGCGTTGTCGACGCGGGCCTCGATGAAATAGTCTTCGCTCAAGCGGACGCTTTCGCCCTGTTCTTTCGCGGCGAAGTGAAACACGCCATCCTTCTGAATGGGGACGCGGGCGGTGAGCGTGCCGTCGCCGCGCGATTCGAGCGCGATGTGCGAGCCGTCGTCGACTTCGATCAGGCCGTTCGCAAGAGGACGGTCCGTGGTGACGGTGAGCTCGGCGGTGGTGCCGGTGACCGCGCGCAGGTCGCCGCCGGGATCTTCTACTTCGTCTTTCGTTCCTAACCAACTGGGGAAATGATAAGTGACTTTGATGCGCTTGATGCCGGGAAGATCGACGACATCCAGTTTGTAAGTTTTGGATTTGACGCCGGAGGCTTCGACGTAGTATTCGACGGGCTCGGGGAGTCCAGCGAACAGGAACTCATAGGACGTGCCGTTGCGCGGAACCATCTGCGCTTCTTCCCATTTCGCGGTGCTGGCATATTTCGCGAATAGACGCACCTGCGGGGCTTCGAAGGTCAACTGCGCGGTGACGACTTGATCCGATTTGCGGCGTATGAGCTTATTGCCGGGGAGGACGGCGATGTCGTAGAACTTGCCGGCGCCGGCTCGGGGAGCTCCGGCCCATAACAAGGATGCGCCGTATCCTAAGAAGCCGGGGCCGGCGAGAATCAGCCACAACAACACTGCACCGGCGGCGCCGGCCGAAGTCGCCAGAGCGAAGATCGATTTGCGCGGGGCTACGCGTTCGGGCTGGGTTTGCGCGGCGACAGACATGGTGTCCATCGCCAGCAGGTCGAGCATGGGATTGTGCTTTTCGCTCTGTTCGACATACGTCAGCAGGCGTTCTTGAAATTCGGGAAACGAAGTTTCGGCGCGGCCCGCGGCTTTGCGGCGGTTGAGGTGCAGCAGCGGGATCACTAGCGCGAAGCCGACGGCGGTGGCGAGCGCGATGAACAGCACCACGCGCGCGACGGTCATGCTGGTGGAGGAAAACGCCAGCGCATCGGTGATCAGGACCAGGGCAATGGTGGCGCCCAAGGCCACTCCGGCGGCAACGGCGGCGCCTTTGGACACGGCCAGCCAGCGCATGCGCTTCTCGAGACCTTGTAGATATTGATTCAGCTGGTTGCGCGTGTTCATGCCGCCTCCCTCTTCATCTCGTCCCGTTGAGGCGCCGAAGACCGCAGAAACCCATTCGCGACCACCGATTCGGCTACCGCTACTCCTAACAATAACAATAAAATGTAGGGCCACAGACCCCACGGCTTGTCGGCTGCATCCGTCGCGCCGGGGGCTCCGCCGGAGGGCGCGGAATCGCTGCTGCCCGTGCCTTTCCACAGGTCCAGGGTCTCGAGCGGGATGGTCGCGAGGTCGGACTCGCGGCGGTCGGCGTGGGCGGCGACCAGGCTGCGGCGGCCGGCGGCGGTTTTGATTTCGTAAAAGCCCTCGCGGTCGAGGGCGAAGTTGCGGGCCTTGACGGCTTCTTCGAGCGAGAGCACGCGTTTGCCGTCGGGATCGAGCACTTCGGCGGCGGCGCCTTTGGCGTCTCCCGCGCGCAGTTCGACGTAGGAATCGACGGGGATATTTACGGGCTGTTCGGCTCCGCCACCGCCCAGGTAGAGCGCAGTCTGGGCAACGAACGGGACCCAGGAGGCGTGGATTGGCAGGTCATTTAGAACGTTATCAAATGTAGACGCGAACGCCAGCACTTTGCCTTCGCCGATGTTCCGTTCGAGGACCAGCGGAGTGCCGTCGTTGAGCTTCGCCAGCACGCGGGATTTCGTAGCGCCGGCGTGGATGGCTTGGTAAAATTTCACGCCGTTGAAGCGGTCGACGCTGCGGAGGGCGGGGTGGCCGGAATCGATGTCGGTCACGGTGAGGAAGAGGTCGCCTTCGCGGCCAGCGTAGCTCGACGCTTGAATGGCTTCGTCGAGCACGGGAACGCGGGGCAGCACGGCGGAGCCGGGGCCTAGCGTTACCAGCACGGAGCCGCCGGCGTTTACGTAATGTTCGAGCGCGCTTTCGAGGTTCTGCGGGACGCTGGCGGGATCGTTCAACACCACGAACGCGAAGCTCGAAAGGTTGGCGGCCGCGGCGGCTTCGGGACGCTGGGTGTCCATTTGGAATCCGCCGTCGCCGGAGGAATCGAGCGCGGTGCGGAAGTACAGTTCGGCGCGCGGGCGGCGGCCGTCGTCGATAAACAAGACCTTGCGCGGATCGGTGCGCTCGGTGGAGAAGTAATAGTGATCGTCGCCGGGCAGCGAATCGGCGGCGTCAATGCGGACCTCGCCTTTGCTGAAACCGTAAGGGGCTTCGAGTCCCAGGAATTCTACTTGCGCGCGGCCGTTTTCGGGGACGTCCACGGTTTTGCTTTGCAGCTCGCGGCCGTTGAGGAGCAGCGTTACGCTACGTTTCGCGGCAGGGGTGCCGAAGCCGGTGACGGTGGCTTGGATCTTGACGCGCTTGGGATCGAAGACGCGGCGCGGGGCGACTACGTTTTCGACGGTCCAATTCTTTTCGGGCGCGCCCACTGGATGGAAGACAAGCGTGGTGCTGGGGGCTAAGCGCAGGTCCGCGAAGCCGGGGGGCATGGCGGACTTTTGCATGTCGCTCACCAGGTGGACTTCGAGCGGCAGCTTCTGGCCTTCGCTGAGAGTGCGCAGGTAACGCGCGAGCTCCCCGTAGGAAGCACGGCTATCGCTGGGCTGCACGGCGGCGACGGCGGCGCGCAGGGCTCCGGGGTCGTTCACAACTTGAGTTAAAGACTGGACCTGTCCCGCGAGCGCGATCACTTGCGCTTGGTCGCCGGGTTTGAGATTGGCGAGCACTTGCTGGGCTTGGTCTTTGGCGCGGGCGAGGCGGTCGCCGTCGCGCATGCTGAAGGAGCGGTCGATCGCCACTACCGTCAGCTTCTTGCCGTCCGACGCGGCGGCGGAGCGGCGGATGAAAGGGCTGGCGAAGAGCAATGCCAGCAGCAGAATCATCAGGGTCCGCAGGACGAACAATAGGATATGATCCAGGCGGCGGTGTTTGACGGAACTGGTCTCGCGATATTCAAAGAACATCAGCGACGGGAAAAGTTTGGGATCGGTTTTGTGGCGCTTCAGTAAGTGCAGCCAGATGGGCAATCCTACTGCTACGGCTCCCGCTAGAAACCAGGGAGTGAAGAAACCCATTTACATGCGCCCCCTACGAATTGCCAGGTACTCGCGCAATGCGGCGTCGAGCGGGCGGCCGGTATCGATCAGGAAATAATCCAGGCCAGCACCCTTGGCTTTGGAGCGAATTTCTTCGAGGTGCGCGTCGATCTTCGCGGGATATTCTTTCGCTGCGTACTCGGGCGAGACTTCTAACGTCACGCCGGTTTCCAAATCTTCGAGCAGCGCCGGGTCGCGGAATTTTGGGCGGATTTCTTCGGGGTCGAGCACATGGAACAACACCACTTCATTGCCGTGAAAGCGCAGCGGGGCGATGGTTTTGATCACTTGCTCGGGCGCTTCCCAGAAATCGGAAACCACGGCGATGAGGCCGCGGCGATGCAGAAATTCGCGCACGTGGGAGAACGGCTTCTCGTAATCGGTGCGGTTGCCCACTTCGGCTTTTTCGACGGCATGCAGCAGACGGGCGAGTTGTCCTTGGCGCGTCGACGGCGGGATGAAGTTCCGCACTTCGTCGTCAAACACGATCAACCCCGCGGCGTCGCGCTGCATTTTGGCCAAGTAACAAAGCGACGCGGTGAGATAGCGCGAGTATTCGAGCTTGTCGATTTTGTGCGACGTGAACTTCATCGAGCGGCTGCAATCGAGCAGGATGGTCAACTGGCAATTGGTTTCGCCGCGGTAGCGCTTCAGATACGCTCGCTCGGTGCGGGCGAAAACGTTCCAATCGACATGGCGCAGGTCGTCGCCAGGCGTGTAGGCGCGGTATTCGGCGAACTCCTGGCTGAATCCGAAGTCCGGCGAGCGATGGAGCCCCGCGACGAAGCCATCGACAACGGTGCGCGCGACCAAGTCGAGACCGGAGATGCCGGCAAGAGTGGTCGGGTCTAAGAAACGCTGCAGCATCGCAAAACGCCCGGCGCCTATTCTCTAGGCGCGGGCATGGCCTCCAGCAATTTGCTCAGGATGTCGTCCTGCGTCAGGTGATCGGACTCGGCTTGGAAGTTCAGCAGAATGCGATGGCGCAGGATGGGCTTCATGAGGACCGTGACATCCTCATAAGTGACGTGATAGCGGCGCTTCATCAACGCCCGGGCTTTGGACGCCAGCACTAAGAACTGCGCGGCGCGCACGCTGGCTCCGAAGTTCACGTACTTCTTGACGAAGTCGGGCGCGGAGGGATCGGTGGCGCGGGTGGCGCGCACCAGATTCACGGCGTAGCGCGCGATCGAATCGGCGATGGGCACCATGCGGACCACCTGTTGGAAGTCCAGAATCTCTTCGGCGGTGGTGACGGCCTCGGCCTGCGCGATGTGAGTGGTGGTAGTGAGGTCCAGCACCTTGAGTTCGTGGTCGGCCGAGAGGTAGTCGAGCAACACATTAAAGATGAAGCGGTCGAGCTGCGCTTCGGGCAGCGGGTAAGTGCCTTCGAGTTCGATGGGGTTCTGCGTGGCCAGCACGAAAAACGGCGCTTTGATGATGTACTGATTGCCGCGCACGGTGCAGGAGCGCTCCTGCATGGCTTCGAGCAGGGCCGATTGCGTCTTGGGTGGCGTACGGTTGATTTCGTCGGCCAGCAGCACGTTCGAGAAGATCGGGCCGGGGACGAAGGTCCAAGTGCGGCGGCCGGTGGTGGTATCTTCTTCGATGATGTCGGTGCCGGTGATGTCGGAGGGCATCAGGTCGGGCGTAAATTGGATGCGGCGGAATTCGAGGCCGAGCGCCGACGCGAGCGTGCGCACCAGCAGCGTTTTCGCGGTGCCGGGCAGCCCGGTGATCAGGCAATGTCCGCCGACAAACAGCGCGACCATCACCTGATCGATCACCTCTTCCTGTCCCACGATCACCCTGCGAACCTGGGAAATGATGGCTTCTTGAGCCTTCTGGAAACGCGCGATCCGTTCCTGCAAGCCGGCGGCGTCTGTCATGTTTTCTGCGGGTGTGGACATTTGGGTTTTATTCTTTCCCACTCAGTTCTAACAAAAGTTTTTGTGCCGGTTTAAAACCTGGCGCGGCTTCGAGCGAGGATATCACTTCTTCGCGGGCGTCGTCGATGCGATTTTCCATTTTGTAGGCGACGGCGAGTCCCAGGTGCGCGGCGGCGGGG
>JALYIB010000195.1 GCA_030775965.1 Acidobacteriota bacterium
GCATCTGGATATCCCCACCTTCGGATGGCGCACCTCGCGCCGCCTAATCGGTTGGATGGCTCACTTGCTCCCGGGGCGCCTGCGCTCTCTGGCGAGCTGGGTAGCGCCGGAGGCACCGGGACAAAGAGCGTACGTACGTATATCCAACGAGGCCGGATGACGTTCACACAGCAGTTTCTCGAAGAAGTATCCGAAGTAGTGAAGAAGATCGACGTCCCAGCCGTCGACCGGCTAGTCGCACTCCTGGCGCGGACCCGTGCCGCCGGCGGCAGACTGTTCATACTAGGCGTAGGCGGCAGTGCTGGCAACGCCTCGCATGCGGTCAACGATTTTCGCAAAATCACCGGCATGGAAGCCTACGCCCCTACCGATAACGTGTCGGAGTTGACCGCGCGCACCAACGATGAAGGTTGGTCGACCGTATTCGACCGCTGGCTGCGCGTTAGCCATCTGCGCCCTGACGACATGCTGTTGATCTTCTCCGTCGGCGGCGGGAATCTCGAAAAGCAAGTGAGTCCGAACCTGGTCGAAGCGCTGAAGTACGCACGCACCGTGGGCGCGAAGGTCGGCGGCATCGTAGGACGCGATGGCGGTTACACGGCACAGGTGGCCGACGCGTGTGTGCTGGTTCCGGTGGTCAACCCCGCGCATATCACGCCGCATTCCGAAGCCTTTCAGGCGGTGATCTGGCACTTGCTGGTTTCGCATCCCGATCTCAAGCAGGAATCAACCAAGTGGGAGTCGGTGGTCTAAGTGGTGCCCCGCCAGTACGCCGTTTTTCTGGACCGCGACGGCGTCATCAATCAGGCAATCGTTCGCGATGGCAAGCCCTACCCGCCTCTTGGCGTCGACGAATTGACAATCATGGCGGACGCGGCCGCAGCCCTGCAATCCTTGAAGCAGGCCGGATTCCTTCTTTTCGTGGTTACCAACCAGCCCGACATCGCCCGCGGCAAGCAGACGCTGGCAGCCGTCGAAGCCATCCACCAAGCTCTGGGGGAGGCGCTTCCGATCGACGATTTCTTTCTCTGCCCCCACGATGATGCCGACCGCTGCGGCTGTCGCAAGCCTCGCCCAGGCTTGCTGCTGGAGGCCGCCGAGAAGCATCGCATCGATTTGTCCCGCAGCTTCATGGTGGGGGATCGCTGGCGTGATATCGAAGCCGGCGCGGCCGCCGGTTGCGCCACCATTTGGATCGATTTCGGTTATCGCGAAAAGCGTTCCTCCGCGGTCCCCTCGGCGACCGTGAATTCGCTCGCCGCCGCAGCCGCCTGGATACGGGAGCGGGTGTGAGAACCGCACTCTATCATAAGACTCAGGTGGACATTCGGTGGCCCTTATTATTAAGCCCGATACCGCCGATCTTATGTTTGCCCGAAGACGTTTAACTGGCCAGCGCGACTAAATTGCGGTCAGATAGTGGGAATCTTGGAAACGGAATGCCCTAGCCTATGGCGCCTAAAGCGGTGAAAGATTTGAAAGTAAAGCTGTTCGCGGACGGCGCCGAGCGCGCCGGCATCCTGAAGATGTATGAGAACCCGCTCATTCGCGGCTTCACCACGAACCCCACCCTGATGCGCAAGGCGGGCATCGCGGATTACCAGGCCTTTGCCAAAGATATCATAAAGGCTGTTCCTGATCGTCCGCTTTCGCTAGAAGTATTCGCCGATGAGTTCGCTGAGATGGAGCGGCAGGCGCTGAAGATCTCGCATTGGGGCGATAACGTTTACACCAAGATTCCGGTTACCAATACGCGCCGCGAAAGTTCGCTGGATTTGATCTGCCGCCTGGCCCGGCAAGGCGTCAAGCTTAACGTGACCGCCTTGATGACGCTAGATCAAGTCAGTAAGGTGAGTGCCGCGCTAGCGGGCGGCCCCGCAGCATATGTGTCCGTATTCGCCGGCCGCATCGCCGACACCGGGCGCGATCCGGTTCCGATGATGGCCCAAGCCATCGCGCTCTTGCAGCCCTATTCGAACATTGAACTCATCTGGGCCAGTCCCAGGGAACTGCTCAACATCTTTCAGGCGGACTCCGTCGGCTGTCATATCATCACAGCCACCAACGATTTGCTGCAGAAACTTGCGCTGGTGGGCAAGGATCTGGAGGACTATTCGCTCGAAACCGTAGAGATGTTTCATCGCGACGCCCTGCAGGCGGGCTTTGCGCTGTAAAGCACGCGAAACCGGAACTTGCATCGAGTATCCCGAAAGGGGCTGCCGCGCTTTCGCTTCCCTGCCGGCAATCGACGATCGGTCGAGCCCTTATTAAACGCTTTGGAAAACGCAACCCCAGGGCATAGCAGCAATGCCAGGTCTGTGATCTCGGGCGACATGGCCCGGGATGGCGACGATAACGCCCGCCTCGAAAAGAAACCGACGATCCCGCGGGTTGGCAGACCAAGAATGAAGCAGGATGTAGAGCGGACTTGCGGGAAGGTGACGGACTTCCAACGCCCACGGGTAGAGCGAACCGTAAATGATGAGAACGAATACGGCGATGCGAATCCCCAAAAGACCTTTATGCTAGCGGTAAGATTGCGAGCGGAAAACAATCCAAGTGCGAACTCGTTACTCCGGAGGGATGATCGCCCCTACGCGTTAAGGACTCGCTTCACAGCCTGCGCCAGCGCCGCCGGCTGAAAGGGTTTTTGCAGGAACTCCACCCCTTCGGTGCGCGGCTCGTAAGGATATCCGCTGGCGATGATGGCGCGCAGCAGCGGAGCCCGCTCGCGGGATCGCAGCACCAGTTCCTCTCCGTTCATGTCTGGCAGCGTCAGGTCCGTCACCAGCAGCCGGTAGCGCTCGGGATTCTCATCCAGCAATTTCAGGGCATCGCCCGGATGTGTGCACGCGTCCACTTGGTAGCCCAACCGTTCCAGATATTTTTTCAGGAGGTTCGCCAACGCGGGCTCGTCGTCTACCAGCAGCAAACGGAGGGGGTCCAATGATGCGCGCGTTACCACAATGCCAGAGGAAGTGTTCCCGGACTAAACATCAATCCCAGAGTGGCGCTTGTGGAGGTGCGTTTAAAATTGATTAAGGACACCTGCTGCTGGTTGCCGCCGTAGCGTGCTGCCAAACTAATGCCATGTCCCAAAGCGTAGGTGAAACCCGCCGACGCGGAATACGTTGCGTATTTCCCCGTATTCTGTCCGATCGACGCCAGATTGTAGTAGCCGCCGTTCAGGCCCATATTCACTTTGCGGAGCCCGGTATAGCTCAGCGACACGCCTGCGCTATCCAAGCGCCCCGTGCCGGACGCTCCGTTACCCGAAGACGCTTCGCGAGAGTAATCGAACCCGATCTTGGCGCGGTTGAACTTGCGCTGGAGGCTAACCGAGCCGCTGGGAAAAAGGCTCCGTGTGTAGCTATTATTGGTGATGGTCGACTGGCCGAAAAGAGCCGCGAGTTCCGGCGAGAGAGCAAAAACGATCCGGCTGTTGACTTCACTAATAGTCACCCCCGCTTCCAGCGAAAAAGTCCAGAATTGTCCCAGCGCCCTGGCAAAGGTGCCGTGGTACCTGTTTGAATCCGAGGTACTATGATACGCCGGAAATTCGAAATGCGAATAACTATAGCTGGCACCCAAGGTCGTGGTTTTTGACATTCGGCGCTGCACGCTTCCAGTAAAAGTGTATTGCCCTGAATTGGAGAGCCCCACCGCCTTTTGGTCTTGCAGGAAGCCGGAGCCCCCGAACGTAAACGATGTGCGTGCCGATTCTGAATAGGTCGCGAACGCGGATGATTGGAGGAACGTGGTTCGCGCATCAAACAAAAAAGAGGCCGGGGTAAAGGCCGAATTGCTATCGCTGGGCGCGATCAGAATCAAGCTGCTGGTCGCCGTCGAAATGGTGCCCGCGGACTCCTGCAACTGCAGCATCCAGCGCCGCGACATTTGCAGAGAATAGCCTAGGTTCAAGTGCTGATCGCTGCCCTGAAAAGAGTTTGCATTCACATACCGGTGGTAGTTGCCGGCGTAGTCCAGTCCCAGTTGCGCCCGTTTCCAGTGATGCACACCGTAGATGCCACCATTCACCTGGACACCATACAGATTGTGGATGCGTATCAGGTTCCCTTGGGCGTCCAGCGCAAAGGGCTGCAGATTGGTGTCTACGATTCCCGAAACTCCCGCATAATAGCGTAGACTTACCTGTTCGCCGCTGCGAGTGCCAATGTCTCCCGCGCCGCGGCTCGCGACCCCGGGCCCCAGATAATCGCCTAAATTGGTGCTTTCTTGGGCTGGCGCGGTGGAGGCTGCCGCCAGCATCAGAACCCCGCCCAGTATCCGCCCCAGGACGGTATTCCACATAGCGGGCATCAAACTTCTCTGCAAGGCTAGCCTTTCACATCCGTCGACTGAAATAGACAATAACTCTTCGAGTCTGACGCTTGGCGCTTGTTGCTGTCAAGTCCCGAGAAAACAGCAGGTTATCAAAACGTTTTGGCGTATCTGGCCTGTTTGGCTCCTCGTTCCAGTACTTTTCCGCGCCCGATCTTCCCATCTATAAATCTACCGCTTGGCCCGCCAAGGCTTCATGCTGAACATGACCGGCCATGTCACGCTCAATCAAGTCAGAGATGTGAGCGCGGCCCTAGCGGCCGGCCCAGCCGCCTATGTATTCGTATTCGCGGGGCAGGATCGCCGATCACCGGGCGCGATCCGGTTCCTATCGTGGCCGATGCCGTGGCGTTATTGCGGCCCTACTCGAACATCTCACTCATCTGGGAAAGTCTCAGGGAACTGCTAAACATCTTTCAGGCGGATTCCGGCGGCTGTCACATCATCACCCCACCGACGATCTGTTGCACAAACTCGCGCTGGTGTGCAAGGACCTGGATGACTATTCGCTCGAGACCGGGGAGAAGTTTTATCGCGACGCCACGCACGCAGGCTTTAAGTTGTGACAACGAGGGAAATAATGAAGCTTCGCCCTCTACTTTTTCCTTCACACCGTTTCCTCAAGCATTCCGGACCGCTTCCTCCCTCTGGTTTGAGTGAATACCTTCAACTCGATTGCGGTGGGATCGATTATGGGCGGGATTCAGAAGGGGCCGGCGCATCAACTCCACCGGCTTTTGCGAAAGCTCGCTGGATTTGATCTACCGCTTGGCCCGCCAAGGGCGTCAAGCGGGACGTAACCGCCATGATGACGCTCGATCAAGTCAGAGATGTGAGCGCAGCGCTGGCGGGCGGCCCGGCTGCGTAGGTGTCTATATTCGCCGGTAGAATCGCCGACACCGGGCGCGATCCCGTTCCCATCAGGGCCGATGCCGTGGCGTTATTACGTCCTACTCGAACATTGAGCTCATCTGGGCCAGTCCGCGGGAACTGCGTGGAGATGTTTCATCGCGACGCCACACACGCAGGCATCACGCTGTAAGGGACCAGAAACCTAAACTCGCCTTCGAGCATTCAGAACGGCCTCCGCGCTTACGATTCCTGCCCAGCAAGCTGCATCTCACTCCGGCACCACCGATCAGCTCCTATCCACAGTACCCCTAGTACAATTCCATTATTCCGTCATCAAAAAAAGAACTACCGCGGACAGGCAGTTGGACCGGAACTTGCTTGGGCTTCTCAAACAAAATTCAATTTTGCCGCAGTTTGCAGGGGTTTAGGGAAAGTTTACCGGGCTTCCGCCCGTAATATTTTCCCGTAGGCCACAAATCTACCGCTCCCGTCCTGCGCTAGAGTAGAGAACTTAGCCTACGGGACTGCACTAGTCTACTGGGTTTAAGTCCTAAGGCCGATTTTTATGTATGGCAAGCCCGGGAGTCTATTTGAACGCAATTTTTTTCGGCAATCTATCCCGGGCGAAGGCCTACTTCGCAAGGGTCTTCCTATGGAACAGTGCGCTTGCTTTGATGGCTGTTCCGCTCCTTTCTCAGCAAGGCACGCTATCCATCAACTCCGCCAACACGACACCCGGCTCCAACGCAGTGTTAACCGTGTCAACCTCGGCCAACGGCGGCGTCCAACCGGCCGTGCTTCGCTGGACCATGCAATATCCAGCCGACGTAATCGGCATTGACGTGACAGCGGGTCCGGCCGCAACCGACGCCGGGAAAACCGTATCGTGTTTCTACGCGATCTCTGCCGCTACCTGTCTGGCCTGGGGCAACAACGCATCGGTGATCCCGGACGGGCCCGTGGCCACTGCCACTTTCCAAATCTCCGCCGCAAGCAAAAACAGCGCCATCGTGGTGACAAATTCGGCGGGAAGCGCTTCCGATGTTCAGGGGAATTCGCTTCCCATCACCAGCGCCGGAGGAACCATCGCCCTGATGCTCCCGCCGACGATCACTTGCGCGCCCGGCAGCGGACCTCGTCTCCTGAACCAATACTTCTCCGCGCTGTGTTCCGTGACCGGCGGCGTGCCCCCCTACCATTGGCAGATCAGTTCCGGCACGTTGCCTCCAGGGTTGAGTCTCACCGGCCAAGGCACTTCGGCATTGATTGCCGGGACCCCCACCGTAGCCGGGGTCAATCGCTACACTATTTCCGTCGTCGATAGTAGTTCGTCGTCGGCCGGCAGCGGCACGCTCGCCTTTGCGGTAACCATTCAATCCAGCGTCCCGAAGTTGAGCTTGCTCGGCTCTATGCCTCACTTGGCGGCTGACGAAAACTGGACCACCACTTTCACCTTGGTCAATACCGGCGCGAGCGACGCGCAGAGCGAACTCAATTTTCTGGGAGATACTGGGAATCCGCTGCCGCTTCAGCTTATCCTCCCGCAGCAGACCGCCGATCAAAGCCTGCAAACCACGCCGTCATTCGATTGGACACTGGCGTCCAACGCTTCGCTGATCGTCCAGACGGCCTATCTGGCAAACCTGCCTACCCAAGTCGGTTCGGCCCAATTGGCCGCGAACGCCAGTATGGGAGGGTTCGCGATCTTTCAACTGTACCCCACCGAGCAAGAAGCGGTGGTCCCATTAGAAATCAGAAACGCCAGCTCTTATCTGCTGGCCTTTGACAACACGAACGGTGCCGTGCTCAGTGTGGCGTTGGCCAACGTTGCCGCGCAGCTCGCCAATGTTTCGGTCCTGATTCGCGACGATACCGGTGTTCAAACCGGCTCCGGATCCCTCGCCCTGCCGGGAAGCGGCCATACTTCGTTCGTATTGTCCGCCCTGTTTCCCATCACTGCGGGGCAGCGCGGGACCGTCGAGTTCGATACACTGCCGGGAGCACAGATTAGCGTGCTAGGAGTGCGCAACGCGCCGCCCGGAACGATCACCACCATTCCTGCGTTGGTCGTCGGCGGTGCCGGCGGCGGTACCATGGCGCATATCGCGTCGGCAAATGGATGGAAGACCACCTTCGTATTGGTAAACACCGGCACCAGCGCCGCGCAAGCCCACCTGCAATTCTTTGACGATTACGGCAACCCGCTGGTCCTGCCGCTTTCCTTCCCGCAATCCGGCGACGGTATTTCCGCGATTGATTCCAAAATCGATCGCACCTTGAACGCCGGCGCGACTCTGCTGATTGAGAGCACCGGACCCCTTGCGAACACGGTTCAGACCGGATCGGCACAACTAACTACCACCGGGAACATCTCCGGCTTTGGGATTTTCCGTTTCGAACCCAACGGCCAGGAAGCGGTAGTTCCCTTGGAGAATCGGAACGCCAGCTCCTATATTCTGGCCTTCGACAATACCGGCGGAATAGTGACGGGCGTTGCGGTGAGCAGCAGTTCGCCACAGGCGGTGAATGTGCCGGTAATCATTCGCGACGATAGCGGCGCGCAAATCGGAAGCTCCGCGATTCCCCTGGCAGTCAACGGCCATGGAGCCTTTGTACTCGCGAGCCAATTCCCAGTAACAGTCGGCATCCGTGGCACACTGGAGTTCGCCGCGCCCGCCGGCGCGCAAATCAGCGTTCTAGGAATCCGCTCACCTCCCACACACACATTTACAACGCTGCCCACCTTGACGAGATAACTAACGGGAACTTTAACTTTCCGGGCACAGACAGGGCCGTGCTGGCAGTTGCGCGTGGGGCTGGAGCCGCCGCGCGAAACCACGGCCTCTACCTGCTCCATGAGTCCTTCTACCTGACGGAGAATGGATCACCACCTAACGGGAACTGAGACTTGGGACTGACAATTGTTGGCTCTGCAGCCATCGCTCCAAGACCGCGACGTACCACAACTGCTC
>JALYIB010000196.1 GCA_030775965.1 Acidobacteriota bacterium
GCCCACGGTACCGGGACCGTATGTCTTTGTCGTGCAGGTAGCCGACTCTGCCTCTCTCACGGCTACACAGTCCTTCAGCGTGAGCATTGTGCCTCAACAACTAACGATCCTGACCGCATCGCTGCCATCGGGAACGGTAGGAGCGTCATACTCGCAATCCCTCGCGGCGAACGGAGGCACGCCGCCTTATAACTGGTCGGTGACTTCTGGTTCGCTACCGTCCGGATTGTCTCTGGCGAGCACGGGTGCGATCGCGGGTACGCCCACAGTTGCTGGGACGCAGACTTTCACCGTTCATGTGGGGGACGCGGGCTTATTGAATGCGACGCAGACCTTGAGCTTGGCTATCACCCAACCGATCTGCACTTACGCCCTTTACCCCGGCGGACAGGTCTTCCCGTTCACGGGTGGGTCCGGTTCGATCACGGTGACTGCGGGCGCGGGCTGCACGTGGACCGTGTCGGGAGCGCCGACCTGGGTGACGATTGTCAGCGGGGCCAGTGGTTCCGGCAATGGCGCAGTCAATTATGTAGTGTCCGCGAACGGTACTAACGGCGGTCTCAACGCGACCCCAATCATCGCTGGACTACCCTTCACCATTGAAGAGCAGACCGCGTCTCCGCTGCCTTTCGTCGGGTCAATGCCGCATATCGCGGCACAAGAGAACTGGACCACGACGTTCACGCTGGTCAATAAGAGCGCCATATCGGCAACGGCACGGCTGAGCCTGTACGGCGACCCCAGCGGCACCCTCACTCTGCCAATGGCGTTTCCGCAGCAACCGTTGGCTCCGACTCCGCTGCTAGCGGCATCGTTGGACCGCGCGCTTAGCGGAAACGCCTCGCTGATAACCGAAACGGCGGGTCCGCAGATGCCTCCGGTGGAGGTCGGTTCGGCGCAACTGGCTGCCACCGGTGCGATAGATGGATTTGCCATTTTCCACTTGATCCCAAGCGCGCAGGAAGCGGTAGTGCCGATGGAAACCCGCAACGCAAATTCCTATCTGCTGGCCTACGACAATACCGGGGATGTAGTTTTGGGTGTGGCTGTCCATAATGTCTCGGCACAAGCGGGGAGTGTTGGAATCGTCATCCGCGACGATGCCGGTACGCAGATCGGTTCGGGAGTTATTCCCATAATGGGTAACGGGCACACTTCGTTTGTTCTCTCGACGCAATACCCGGCCACGTCAAACAAACGTGGGACCATCGAATTTGATACACCGGCGGGCGGCCAGATTAGCGTCCTGGGCATCCGCACTACGCCTTTGGGAACGACCACCACCCTGACGACCATCCCGGCACTGGCTAATGTTGGAACGAGCGGCGGCAGCATCGCACACCTTGCGACCGGCAACGGCTGGCAGACGACGTTCGTGCTGGTGAACACAGGCACGACAGCGGCGCAAGCTAACTTGAGTTTCTTCGCGGATAACGGGTTGCCGTTGCCGCTGCCGCTGGGTGCTACGACGGCTCCGTCGGTCAATCAACTGATCCCCGCCGGAGGGAGCCTGATCGTGCAAAGCGCGGCGCCGCTTTCCGATCCAACCCCAACGACTGGATCGGCGCAACTTGCCACCACCGGAAATGTGAGCGGCTTCGTGATCTTCCGCTACAATCCCAACGGCCAGGAGGCGGTGGTTCCTCTCGAAAGCCGCAACGCCAGTGGATATATCGTGGCGTTCGATAACATGGCTGGGACGGCTACGGGCATCGCAATCAATAGTGTTTCATCGCAAGCCGTAAACGTGCCGGTGGTGATTCGCGACGATGCGGGTAACCAGCTTGCGACCGATACATTGAACTTGGCTGCCAACGGGCATCTGGCTTTTACGTTGGGAACTGATAAATACCCGGCGACAGCCAACATTCGCGGCACGATCGAGTTCGATACGCCTCCCGGGGCGCAGATCGGGGCGCTTGGCGTCCGCATTCCCGTCGCTCATACATTCACCACGCTGCCAGCGCTGGCGAAGTAGCCTGGGCCGCGGAGCGACCAATCGGAGGTCACGCGCTAGGCAAACCGACTTTCACGGGGTCGCTACGTTTTTTTGAAGAGAACAGATTTTTGAGCGATGCGGCGAAGGTGTTGTCGGGCGGCGCCAGCGGAATGTCTTGTCCGGCGAGTGAGCCGGCCAGGGTGAGATAGGCTTTGCCGAGCAAGGAATCGAGGCTCACCGAACTGGTTCCCGCAATCGACTCCTGGATCACGGCGTAGTCATTGGGCAGGACGGCGGCGATTTTTCCGCTCATCACTTTTTCGTATTCCTCCACGTCGACTGTGGCGGGGTGCTGCAGTACGCGATTGAGAATCACGCGGCGCGCCAAGGCTTTGGTACCGCGGGCTTCGAGTTGGCGCAGACGGCGGCGGGCCACTTCCATGCAGATAGGCTCGGGCGTCGAAACCACAAACATGTTCTTGGAGTGATAGCTGACGGCTTCGGTAACGCGGTCCACCACCTCGGGCAGGTCGACGATGACGATGTCGTAGCGTTTTTTGGCGAAGCCCAGTAAGCGGTCGAAGTTCAAGGGCGAGTCCTGACCGGCGGTGCGCGGGCCCCATGCGGCGAGGATATCCACACCGTGGCTGTTGGTAACCATGCTGGGCCAGGAGCGTTCATCCAGCATTTCCGAGGTTTCGAGCGCCTCCATCAGCGAGGCTTGCGGTTTGAAGTTCAGCAGCAGCGGCAGCGTGCCGGAATAGAAATCGGCTTCGATCAGAAGAACTTTCTTATCCAGCACCTGCGCCAGGCAGGTGGCCGTGTTCAGCGCCGTCAGGGTGGCGCCGGAGCCACCTTTGGCCGGCAGGAATCCGTGCACGGAGGGATCGGACTTTTGCTGGTCGAGCGCCAGACGGATGGCTTGCAGGAAATCGCGTTCTTCCAAGGGTGCGATCATGATCTGCCAGATACCGGCTTCCAGGGCGGCGCGCTCTTCGGCCACGGGTGCGCTGGCGAAGCCCACGAACGTCGTGCTGGCGCGATTCACTTGCAAACGTTTCGCCAGCTCTAATGCGGCGAGGAAATGGGCGGGATTCAAATCGATAAACACAATATCCGCGCGGTAGGAGGACACCAGACGCACGATGGGTTCAGGGGGACCTTGCAGATTGACAGTTTTCTGAATCGCGATGTCTAATGCGCCACACAGCGTCTTGACGCGGGCGATCAGATCTGGTGTTTCTCCGGCGATGATTCCCTTTAACACTGAGCGGACTCCCGTGGCGCCAAGCGACGCGCACCGAACTCTATGCGAAGGTCGTTTGTAACGTATTAGTACCATCGGCGGGCAGCCTTGTGATCTTTAGGCCGTGGTGCCGCGAACGGGGGGGAACTGAGTCAAAATCGCCGTTACTCCCGGCCGCGTCTGGGGGTCCCGGGGCGTACTGGATTTTCAGGGCAGCCTCAGTGACGATCGCGCCGATGGGCGGAAAAGATTATTCGACGCTGGAAACGGCGCCGTCGGTGAGGCGCAGGGTTCCGAATCTTTGGCCGTTCTGGCGGTAGCTGTAGAGTTCGACTAAGTGGCCTTCGTCGAACATGGTGATCCTGGAGGATGGCGCGCCTAACCGGAGCACATCGCCGCGGGGCGTGCCGGTCGAAATGTTGCGAAATTTTTCCGGCGACATTTCGGGGGGCGGCGGCAGATTGGGCGCAACGTCCGAGAGCGAGCCAATCCGGGTGATTTCCTGTGGCAACACGTAGCTTGCCACCGTCGATGCAGCGGGGCGCTTGTGCGGCGAGGGCGGCAGGGGCACGCCGCCGGTATCGTCCGAAGGGAGTGCCCGGGAAACCTTTAACGGCGCCGGTTCCGGAACCTCGTTTTTGCTTGGTGTGACGGCTGCCTTGGCGGTCTGCTGGTTGGCTTTTTTGAAAATGGCGTCGATGCCGTTGCTGACGGCTTTCCCACTGGCGCCGCCCACGGTGCTGCCGGCCGTGACGGCTCCGAAGTCGGCCAGATTCTGCGAAAAAGCGGCCGACGTGAGGAATAAAAATACAGCCAGGTTGCGCAATGCAATGCCCTCCAGTACGAGCCTAGCAGCGGGAGGCGCGCTGCCGGAACGAGGCGTTTGCCTTAAGCACACCTAGAAATCAACTGAGGCGGAGAGAACGGAGGGCCGGGGCTATGATGGGGATAGAGGGATGGAGATGGCCGGTCTCACCACCACCGAGGCTCCGTTTATCGAGCAGGCTAAGCATAACGGGCAGCTCTATATCCA
>JALYIB010000197.1 GCA_030775965.1 Acidobacteriota bacterium
GGCAAGACGTATCTGGCGGTCGCCATGGCCGTTTCCGCGCTGCTTTCCAAGCGCGTCAACCGCATCGTTCTCACTCGCCCCGCGGTCGAAGCCGGCGAGCGCCTGGGTTTCCTGCCCGGCACCTTGCAGGAAAAAGTGGACCCTTACCTGCGCCCGCTCTACGACGCGCTTTACGACATGATCGAAGCCGAAAAAGTCGAGAAGCTGCTGGAGCGCAATACCATTGAAATCGCCCCCCTGGCTTTCATGCGCGGGCGCACCTTGAGCGACAGCTTCATCATCATGGACGAAGCGCAGAACACTTCACCCGAGCAGATGAAGATGATTCTGACACGCCAGGGATTCAATTCGAAGATGGTGGTCACCGGCGACGTGACGCAGATCGATTTGCCGCAGGGCACGCGCAGTGGATTGGTGGAAGTGACGGACGTGCTGCGCAACGTCGAAGGCATCAGCTTCGTGCAGTTCGACGACCGCGATGTGGTGCGCCACAACCTGGTGCAAAAAATCGTCAAAGCCTACGAGCGTTACAACGAGATCACGGGCGCCAACCGCCAGTTGTCGCTCAAACTCGCCGACACGGCGCCCGCCGAGGCTGCCGCGGAGCCGCTTCCCGTTCCCGAAACAGCGGCCTGAGGCCGCTCCCCAATGTCACCCGACGACATTCCGTTGCTGTTTCACACTTCCCCTAGGGTGCGCCGCGGGGAACTGCGCCAATTTTTGGGCGAGCTCACGCGGCGCGTTGCGCGCGGACGAACCATCGCTTGCCTGATTTCCGGCGACGCCGAGGTGCGCCGCCTCAACCGCCAGTTTCGCGGCAAGAACGACGCCACCGATGTGCTCTCCTTCCCTGCCGCCCGGCCGAACGGGCTGGCCGGCGACATCGTCATTTCCATAGACCGCGCCCGTGCCCAGGCCGCCCAGCACGGCCATTCCCTCACCGATGAGCTGCGTATTTTGATGCTGCACGGCGCGCTGCATCTGGCCGGCATGGATCATGAAACCGACTCGGGCCAAATGGCGCAAGCAGAACTTCGCTGGCGCAAGCGCCTGGGTTTGCCCGGCGGATTGATCGAGCGGACGCAATGACGCTGCTATTCCTGGTGCTCGACGCCATCGTCGCCGTCCTCGTAACTTTGGCCACCACCATACAGGTGCTGTACCTGGAATCCCTGCGCATCCGCGCGCGCGAGCTGCCCTCGCTGGAATTTTTCAAGTCCACGCTCGAAAGCAAAATCGGGCTCGAAACCGAACTGGGCGCGCTCACCTTCTCGCTGGTGAAACACCTGGGCCTGGCCGTGGCCGGCTGCCTGACGCTGGCGCTCACCGCGCAGAACGCCGGGGATTGGCAGGCGCTGATCGTCGCGGTGCTGCTGGTCTCTTTTTTTGCGATCCTCGGCACCTACATGGTCCCTCAAGTGATCTACCGCAAGACCACCGGACATGGGTTGCTGCCGCTGGTTCCCCTGTTTCGTGTAATGGCCCTGCTGATGCGCCCGCTCACTTGGGCGCTCAACTTTCTGCAGTCGGTATTCGATTTAGGCGACCACCCCCAAGCCGACGAAGCGCCCACGCCCGAGGAGCATATTGACGCCCTCATCGCGGCCGGCGAAGAAGAAGGCATCATCGAAAAGGGCGATCGCGAGCTGATCCAATCCGTAGTCGCGTTCGGCGATACCACCGTGCGCGAAGTCATGACGCCGCGCCCGCGCATCGTTGCCATACGCCAGGACGCTTCGCTCGAAGAGCTGCGCGAGGTGGTGATCCACGAGCAGTATTCGCGCATCCCCGTGTACGACGAAAACATCGACCAGATCTCCGGCTTCGTTCACGTTCGCGACATGTTCGAGCTCGACGACGAGCAGCGCGCGAAACGCAAAATCCGCGACATCGTGCGCCCCATCCGCGCCGTTCCCGAGACCAAGCCGGTGAACGATCTGCTGCGCGAGATGCAGGAAGAAGGCGCGCACATGGCCGTGGTGGTGGATGAATACGGATCCACCGCCGGCATCGTCACCATGGAAGATATGGTCGAGGAAATCCTCGGCGAAATTCACGACGAGCACGAGCCCGACCGCGATTTCAGCGCCCAGCCCGACGGCAGCTATGTGGTTTCCGGCAGCTTCGATATCGGCCGCCTAGAAGACTTGCTGGATTTCCATCCTCGCGAAGGCACCGAATCGACCACCGTCGGCGGACTGGTAACCGAATGGCTGGGGCACGTCCCCGAGGCCGGAGAAACCACCGAGCGCGACGGAATTTCCATAAAAGTTCTGTCCGCGAACCAAGTGCGCGTCGATCAGGTCCGCGTCTCGAAAGCTCTCTCTACGCAATGAAAAAAACCAAACACCGCGCCGGATTTGTCACCATCCTGGGCCGCCCTAACGCCGGCAAATCCACGCTCTTGAACGCGCTGCTTGGCGCCAAGCTGGCCATCGTGGCCGCCAAGCCGCAGACCACGCGCACGTCGATTCAAGGCGTGTTGACGCTGCCTCAGGCGCAAATCGTGTTCGTCGACACGCCCGGCATCCACAAATCCAATACTCTGTTGAACAAGCGCATGATGGACACCGTTCGCGCCGCCGCGGGCGCGCCCGACGTGGCCTTGTTTGTCATCGATGCGCTGGCGCCGTTCACTAGCGAAGACTTGGAAGCCGTGGATCTGGCCAAGAAAGTCGAAGCTCCTGTCATCGCGGTGTTAAATAAAGTGGACTGGCTGGACCAAAAAACCAAGCTGCTCGACCTCATCGAAAAATACCGCCCGCTGCATGATTTCGCCGCCTACATCCCCATCTCCGCTAAAACCGGCGATGGCCTGGACGTGCTGCGGCAAGAAATCATCGAGCGCCTGCCCACCGGCCCCGCGCAATATCCGGACGACTACCTCACCGACCAGCCGCAGCGTTTTCTAGCGTCCGAAGTGCTGCGTGAAAAGGTTCTGCATCACACCCAGAAGGAAGTGCCACACGCGGTTGCCGTGGTGATTGAATCCTGGGAGGACACGCCGAAACTCCTGCGCATCGCCGCCACCATCTACGTCGAAAAGACCGGCCAGAAGGCCATCTTAATCGGGGCCGGCGGGGAAGCGCTTAAGAAGATCGGCACGCTGGCGCGCAAGGAACTCGAGCATCTGTTCGAGCGCAAAGTTTTCCTGCAGACTTTCGTGAAGGTTCGCTCCGGCTGGCGCCAGGACCCCGCGTTTTTGCCGGCGGTGGACTGGCGCTAGAATTGGAAAGGCAACGTATGCGTTTTATTTCTTTACTTCTTATTCTGGTGTTGATCGTGCCTATCTTTGCGATGGCGCAAGGAACCCCTAGCGACGATCGAATCTACGACGCCGTCCGCCGCAAACTCGCCGACGATCCCGATGTAAAGGGCGCCGGTTTCAACGTTACTGTCAAGAATGGCGCGGTCACTCTTTTGGGCCGCGTGCATGACGCGCCGGCGCGCGAAAAAGCCACGCGCCTGGTGAAAAAGGTGAAGGGCGTCACCGGCGTGGATAACAAACTGAAGTTGTTCAGCGACAATTAGTGGCGGAAGTGGCGCACTCCGGTGAACACCATGGCTAGTCCCAGCCGGTCCGCTGCGGCAATCACATCTTCATCGCGCACCGAGCCGCCGGGCTGAATCACCGCCGTGATCCCGTGCCGCGCCGCTTCTTCGACGCCGTCCGCGAACGGGAAAAAGGCGTCGGAAGCCACCACCGCTCCGGCTAGCGGAAGCACCGCTTTCAGGGCGCCGAACTTCACGGAATCCACGCGGCTCATTTGCCCCGCCCCGGCGCTGATCGCCTGTCCTGCGCCCTCCACCGCCCGCGCGTAAACGATCGCATTGCTCTTCACGTGCTTGGCCACCTTCCAGCCGAATTCGAGCGCGGCCCACTCCGCGTCCGTCGGCGCGCGCTTGGTCTTCACTTCTGTCCCGGCTCGCGACAGGCGATGCACGTCCGGAGTCTGCGCCAGAAACCCGCCGCTGATGGACTTCACCACCGTCTCCTCAGAACCGCCCGCAACTTTTAACAGGCGCAGCTTCTTCTTGTCCCGCAAAATTCGCAGCGCGTCTTCGCTGTAGTCCGGCGCGGCGATGGCTTCGATGAAAGTCTTGGCGATTTCCGCGGCCGTCTCGCCGTCCAGCGTACGGTTGAAAGCCAGCACCCCGCCATACGCCGAAATCGGATCGGCTTCAAACGCGCGCCGGTAGCTTTCAACCAGACTCCCGCCCTCCGCGCAGCCGCACGGATTGGTGTGCTTGATGATGGCCGAAGCGGGCGCATCGAACTCCACGATCAACTGCCAGGCCGCATCCAGATCCACCAGATTGTTGTAGGACAGCTCCTTGCCATGCAACTGTTCGGCGCCCGCGATACCCGCGCCTCCCGACGCATACAGCGCAGCCGCTTGGTGCGGGTTCTCGCCGTAACGCAGCGCCAGTTTGCGCGGCGCTCGAATATCCAAGATAGCCGGCAGCACATCGCCCGAAGGCGGAATCTCCGCCAAGCGCGCGCTCACCGCGCGATCGTACGCCGCTGTTGTCGCGAACGCCTTTTTTGCCAGACGCCAGTGAGTTTCTTCAGTGAGAACGCCCCCGCTCGCCTTCAGCTCCGCGATAATCGTCGCGTAATCGGAAGCCGCCGTCACCACCGCCACGTCCTGCCAGTTCTTGGCCGCGGCGCGGATCATTGTAGGGCCGCCAATGTCGATGTTCTCGATCAACTCCTCCAGCGGCGCGTCTTTCTTCGCCGCGATTTTCTCGAACTCATACAAATTGACGCAGACTAAATCGATGGGCGGAATCCCCTGCTCCGCGATGGCCCGCATGTGTTCCGGCTTCGCGCGCATCGCCAGGATGCCGCCGGCGATGCGCGGATGGATGGTCTTCACGCGGCCGTCCAGCATCTCGGGAAACTCGGTGACCTCGGCTACTTCGCGCAGCGGCGCAATCCCGGCCTCCTGCAGCACGCGATAGGTTCCGCCGGTGGAAACCACTTCGACGCCCAGGCTGGAAAGTGCGCGAGCGAAATCCACAATTCCGCTCTTATCGGTGACGCTAATTAAAGCGCGCTGAATTCGTGACATGAACTATCCATTCTGACATGTAGCTGTGGCATGCTGGACCCCCATGCGCTGGGTCACGCACCGCGCCCCGTCGCGCGTGGGCTCTCCGCGGGCGAACCGCCGCCCCAGCGATCCGCGTTCAAGCGATGGACGAAAGATAATCGGCCCAGCAACGGTCTATTTCAGACCCACTGCCGTCTGATAAACTGGATAAAGTTGGGAGGTCGTCTAACGGTAAGACTGCGGCCTCTGGAGCCGCGTATCGGGGTTCGAATCCCTGCCTCCCAGCCACTTCCGCACGAAAACCTATGCGAATTTACAC
>JALYIB010000198.1 GCA_030775965.1 Acidobacteriota bacterium
GAAGCAACCCGGCGATGTGCAGAACCTCGACCGACGGGTAAGGCCATTTGGCGCTGCGCATAAATTGGCTGAGGGCGTTGTACTGGCACCATTCGAGGAAGCCGTTCATACCGCGTAATCCAGGGTGTAGCCAATCGCGCGTCCGGCGGCCATGATGCAGAACCACAGCAGAATCGAAACCGTTCCGGCGATGCGGGCTTCGAGGGGCGTGGTGGGAGCCCGATCCCACGCCTCCACTTTGCGATAGATGGTCAGATGAAAGAGGAGAACGTTTAATCCGGCTAGCAGCAGCGCCGCTACTTTTATGCGGAAAAAGATGTTGCTGTAGAGGCGGCCGGCTTCGATGGTTACCAGCAGCGAGCCGCTGAGGAACATGGCTGTAAAGCCTCCCCAGGTCCAGGGCAGAAGGCTTTTGCCGACTTGCGAAACCGGGGCGCGGCGCAGTCCCACTCCCAGCAGACGCAGGTCCCAGAACACGATGGTTCCGCCGGCCACCAGCAGGCCCAGTAAATGAACCAGATTGAGCGCTGCAAACCAGTACATGGATTCGCGCATGGCACTGCCCATGCGCGAGGCTTCGATGGCCTTGGCGGCGTCGTAGAGCGACATTTCCTGCTAGTGTGACACGGTTGGGGTAGAAACGCTCTCCATGCTTCCAGCAGAGCCGTAGATAGGTCGGTTTTGATGGAAAGCTGGGAATCGCAGCGCTACAGCCGCCGCCGAAGATCGGCAAAGTATTCAGCTAGCGCCCAGACGTGATGCGCCGCCGACTTTCGTAAACTGAAAGAGAGGGAGTTCGCAGTCATGTCCACTATTTCAAGCACCGTTGAAAATCCGCTCAAGCAGCTTACGCGCTTTGGGCAATCCATCTGGCTGGATTACATTCGCCGGAGCCTGATGACCAGCGGCGAACTCCGCCGCATGGTGGAGGAGGATGGCTTGGGCGGGATGACATCCAACCCGTCCATTTTCGAGAAGGCCATCGAGGGCGGCGAAGAATACGCCGATTATTTGGCGCAATTGAAGACCGACAAATCTCTGGATGCCAAGGGCGTTTATGAGCGTCTGGCGATTCGCGACATTCAAGATGCGGCCGATGTGCTGCGTCCCGTGTATGCGAGCACCAGCCGTCGGGATGGCTATGTCAGTCTCGAAGTGGCTCCGTATCTGGCCAACAAGACGCAGGACACGATCGACGAGGCGCTGCGTTTGTGGAAGTCGGTGGACCGGCCGAACGTGATGATCAAGATTCCGGGGACGCCCGCGGGTGTTCCCGCGATTGAAACGGTGCTGCGCGAAGGCGTGAACGTCAATGTGACTTTGCTGTTCGCGCAGGAAATGTATGAAGAAGTGGCCTGGGCTTATGTGCGCGCTCTGGAGCAGCGGGCCGCGGCGGGCCAGGATCTGGCGGGGATGGCGGGGGTCGCCAGTTTCTTTGTGAGCCGGATCGATACGGCGGTGGACGCGTTGCTCGATGCGCGCCTTTCGCAGGTGGATGAGTCGCAGCAGAAATTGCTGGAATCGGTGCGCAGCAAGGTGGCGATTGCCAACGCCAAGCTGGCGTATGAGCGCTACCTGCGCATCTTCTCGGGGCCGCGCTGGGAGGCGCTCGCGGCCAAGGGCGCGCGGACGCAACGGGTGCTATGGGCCAGCACATCGACCAAGAATCCCAAGCTGCGCGACGTGCTTTACATCGAGGAACTGATCGGCAAGGATACCGTGAACACAATTCCGCCGGCGACTTACGATGCGTTCAAGGATCACGGCCGGCCGCGCGCCTCGCTCACCGAGGATATCGAAGGCGCGCGCCGCGTGATGGCGGATCTGGCTGCGGCCGGGATCTCCATGGCGTCCGTGACGGCCGGCTTGGTGGCTGCCGGGGTTAAACAATTCGAGGACGCATTCACGAAACTGCTGGCGGCGGTTCAGTAACCATGACTTCATTGACCTATACTCTTCCGCCCGCTTTGGCGCAGGCGGTGGCGGAAAATCTACGGGCGTGGGAAGACAGCGATCGCGTGCAACGAATCTGGGCCGGCGATGCCAAAGTCTGGACCGGAGCCGACGAAGCGCAATGGATGGGCTGGCTGCGGGTCACCGGGGAGCAACTCGCCCAGAAGCAGCGTTTCGAGCAGTTTTCCGCGGAAGTCAAGGCGGCGGGATTCAAGAATGTGCTGCTGCTCGGCATGGGCGGATCAAGCCTGTGTCCGGAAGTGCTGCGACTGTCTTTCGGCGATAGCGCGGGGTTCCCCGATCTGCATGTGCTCGACTCGACGGACCCGGCGCAGGTGGCGGCCATCGAAAAGAAGATCGACGTGGCGCGCACCCTGTTCATCGTTTCGAGCAAGTCTGGGTCGACACTCGAGCCGAATATTTTCAAGCAATATTTTTACCAGCAAGCCGGCCGCGACGCCAAGCGCTTTGTCGCGATCACGGATCCGGGATCGCACATGCAAAAGGTGGCGGAGCAGGATGGCTTCGGGCACATCTTTTTCGGATTGCCCTCGATTGGCGGCAGGTACTCGGCGCTTTCGGATTTCGGCATGATTCCGGCGGCGGCGATTGGAATCGATGTGGCTAAGCTGCTGGCCGCGGGCGATGCCATGGCGCATGCTTGCGCGGCGCCGAAGGACAATCCTGGATTGACGCTGGGAGTTCTGCTGGGGACGCTGGCGCGCGCGGGCCACGACAAACTGACGCTGGTGGCGTCGCCGGCGATTCACGACTTGGGGGCCTGGCTGGAGCAACTGGTGGCGGAATCCACCGGCAAGGATGGCAAAGCCATCATTCCTGTCGATCGCGAGCCGCTGGCGGCGCCCGCAGCTTACGGCGCTGACCGAATTTTTGTGTATCAACGTTTGACCTCGGCCCCGGACGCCGCGCAGGACCGGGCCATCGACGCTTTGGAGGGCGCCGGGCACCCCGTGATTCGCATCGCGATGGCCGACGCTTATGATCTCGGCCGCGAGTTCTTCCGTTGGGAATTTGCTACGGCCGTGGCGGGCGCGATGTTGGGGATCAATCCCTTCAGTCAGCCGGACGTCGAAGCCAGCAAGATCGCGACCAAGAAATTAATGAGCGAGTTTGAGGCCACCGGCTCTCTGCCCGCCGAAGCGCCGGCGATCGAAGAAGATGGAATCCAGGTTTTCGGACAAGTGGTGGGCTCCACGCTGGCCTCTAGTCTGCGCGCGCATTTGAATTCGATCCAGGTCAATGACTATTTCGCGCTGCTGGCTTATATTGAAATGAACCAGGCGCATCAGGCTGTTTTGGGGGCCATGCGGCAGCGGGTGCGCGATGTAAAACGCGTGGCGACGTGCCTGGGATTCGGTCCGCGTTTCCTGCACTCGACCGGGCAAGCGTATAAGGGTGGACCGAACAGCGGCGTATTTTTGCAGATCACCGCGGACGACGCCCACGACCTGGCGATTCCGCAGCAGAAGTACACCTTCGGCATCGTCAAAGCGGCGCAGGCGCGGGGGGATCTGGCGGTGCTGCGCGAGCGCGGGCGGCGTGCCTTGCGAATTCATCTGAGCGCCGGCGTGGACGCGGGACTGACAAAACTCGCGGCGGCTATCGAGCGCGCGCTACAATAAAATCTCTCGCCGAATTTCCCAAGGGCCGGTAGCTCAGTTGGTAGAGCATCGCACTTTTAATGCGGTGGTCGCGGGTTCGAGTCCCGCCCGGCTCACCATTATTTCTCCTGAGGTTGCTATTAGTGGACTGTCCCTCAGACATCGCTACCATGCGGGAGGGCTCTCGAAAATGTCGCGATCTTCTGTTTCCATTCCCGCAATGTTAGCTTGACGAAGGCCAACGCGCCCGGCATGCGGCCGATGCAGGAGCGCGCCTACGAAAAGCGGCGCCAACTATAGGGTGATCTCACGAAACGGAAAAATCTTACATTCAAGGAGTCCCAGGAGTCTGCGGATAGAGGTCCTGCTGATCTTCACTCGTTTCCCCTTAATTCATGAAAGAAGCCCAGCCAACACCAGCTGTTACGCCACGGTCCTTTTTGCCTTGGAATGGCTGATCGACTGGCTGACGTAGCTGATCCCAGGCATGATTCCGTCGGGCTTGAGCTTGAGGAGGAGCACTTGCCCGAACGCATCCGGCTCTCGCGCCGGCAGAAGCCCGGCAAGCCGGAAAGAACGGGGGGCGGAGTGATGGACCAAGAAACTTTCGTCTACGTTGACCTGCAAGGCACCCCGCATGCCTTTGAAGGATTCGCCGAGGGGTCCCGGTCAGCCGGCGAAGACGTCACCGACCAGTGACGGTCCCAATCAATTTCATTCGCCACGCATAACCCTGCTCCTCTTCTGTGGTCGCGTCATTTGCCGGCGGTTGGTTAGGTAAAACATGAGTTTACAAAAACTTCGTTCTTTAAACTTGTGGCGATGGGGCAAGTGAATAGCTGGTGCTGCGTCCACCTTTGGGGTTCTGGACGAGGACACGTCGATCGATGAGTTCCAGGATGTCCCGATAGGAGGTATCCTGTGAACACTTCGCGAACGCGGCGTATTTTGAAGTCGTGAGTTTACCGTCGAACCCGTCGAGCAGGCGGTTGATCGCCAGCCGCTGACGGTCGTTGAGCTTCACATCCTTGATG
>JALYIB010000199.1 GCA_030775965.1 Acidobacteriota bacterium
CCTTCGAAGGACAGCGCTCCCGCCACCCGCGTCGTACTGCGACGCCGGACCAAAAAGCTTCGACCGAACCAAATGGCCAAGCGCCTTGCAGAAAGCCGTACGCCGAGCCCAATACGCACGGTCCGGCGAATGCCAGTATGAACCACTTGCTGCGTTTTTCGAGAGCGAAGAAAATCAGCATCGCGGTCATCGCCAACAAACCAAAGAGGGTCAAACGATCCATGCTCACTTAGAATTCTCCTGGCGTGCTTCCGTCACGAGGTTGGTGTAGCGCCGGGCCAGCTCGCGAATCCAGGACTGGTTGCGATGTTTGATCGCGTCCTGGTGAATCAAGTCTGTGCCGATGCCCAATGCACCAGCTCCGGCGCGAATGTACTCGGCTGCGGTTTGCTGGTTTACCCCGCCTGAAGCGATCAAAGGAATCTGTGGGAAGGAAGCCTTGAGGGCGCGGATATACGTAGGGCCGCCCACCTGCGCGCAGGGGAAGATCTTCACGAAGTCGCAGCCGGCTTTAAAAGACGCCATAGCCTCGGTGGCCGTTAAGACGCCTGGAAAGACTACCGTGTCGCGCCCTAATGCAAGGTTGACGATATCCATATCGAAACCTGTGGTGGTTAGAAATTTAGCGCCGGCATCCAGGCAGCGACGGGCTGAATCGGCGTAAAAAAGCGTTCCGGCGCCGACGATAATTTCCGGACTGTGCCGCGCCAGCTCCCGGATCACCTCCACCGCGCCCGGAACCGTGGTGGTCACCTCGACGATAGGAATCCCGGCGCCGCAGATGGCCTCGGCGGCGAACAGAGCGTCCTCAGCGGAATGCAAGCGTACAGCGGGGATGATGCCGATTTCAGCAATGCGCGCGCGAACCTCGGCTCTCGTCACTGTAAGCTCCTGTTCCCCACCGCTTCTCGAAGCTGTTCGAGAGCCTGCAGGTAAGCCGCGATGGCTTGGCGGTAGGCTAGTTGGGTGGCGCGATAAGTGCGCTCCGCGTCCAGGAAGTCGAGCAAAGCCGTGGCGCCGCGGCGGAAGGAGTACTCGCTGATATCGCGGCTCTTTTGGGCGGCTTCGAGATAGCCGGTTTTAAAATAGCGAACGATTCGGTCGCCTTCGAGCAGCCCCTCGTAGGCATCTTTCACATCGGTAAGTACCTGCCCGCGTGCCGCCGCCTGCTGTTCCTGCGCTTGTGCCATGACGAAACGAGTCCGCGAAATTTCTCCCTGGTTCCGGTCGAAGATCGGAAGCGGGATACTAACCGAAAAGGTGACGGCGCTGATCGCATTCACGTGCGAATAATTGCTTGAAACCGTCACGTCTTGCTTTCCGTTGGATTTGGCCAATTGGTATTGGCTGTCGGCCGCGGTGATACCGAGCTGGGCGGCTCGCAGGTCCGGACGATTCGCCAGGGCTTTCATTTGCAGATCCTCGATCCGGAGCGTCAAAGGCTCATAATCGAAAGGTCCCGCGACGTCGTATTCGGCAGGAACCGATTCGTAGCCTAATTGCTGCCGCAGATCGGAAAGAGCCTGGGCTTTCGCCAGTACAGCTTGTTCGACGTCCTGCTGAAATTGCAGCAGCTGTAGCTTGATCTTCAGGAAGTCGTTCTCGCTCATCCCGCCGGAATTGAATTGAGATTGGCTGATGTCGACCGTGCTCTGAAAGCTCTTCAAGTCCTGCTGCGCGAGATCCAGCGTCGATTGCGCCAACTGGACATTGATAAAGAGTTGAGAAACCTGATAAGCAAGCGTGCGTTCGTTATCGACTACCGTGGAGCGCGTTACCGCTGTCGCGTCCTGGGCGGCTTTCAGGCGATGCTGGCGTTTCTTCCCACGCTCGAATAAATAGCTCAAGCCGATGTCGCCCTCAGTTGAATCATGCAGGTAGCCGGCCAGGCCGGCATCGGGATGGACACCCGGCAGCGGCAAGTATTCCCAATCGGTGAAAAGCGTCGGATTGGGGCGGAGATTCGCCGTGATTTCCTGGGCCTGATTCTGCTGGACGGTGGTGCGCGTGGCGAGCAGATTATGATTCTTCTGCAGCGCTATCTGGATAGCCTGATCGAGCGTGAGGCCGGCCGGCGGCTGTGGATTCTGCGCGCGCGATGGATTCGCGGCGAACGCAAACGTAAGTAAGGCGGTAACAATTCGTCCGTTCTGCATATTCAAAATGGCACTCTTAGTGTTCAACGGACGCCTCCGGCTCCGGGAGCGGGTCTCCGTCCCTCGCGATCCAGACATAAAACGTAGGTAAGAGAACAATGCTCAACAGCAGGTCCGATATCAGGCCGCCTACGATGACGATGGCGAAAGGCCGCTGCGAATCAGATCCGATTTCGTGCGAAAGGGCCGCCGGGAGGAGCCCCAGAGTCGCCACTAGCATGGTCATCATGATGGGGCGAAGCCGCAGGACTGCGCCTTCGACGGCAGCATCCACGATGGTGTGGCCTTTCGCGCGGAGCTGGTTGATGTATTCGACCATGATGACGCCCGTCTGCACCGATACTCCGAAGAGTGCCAACATCCCGACACCCGAGGATACGCTCAGGTACGTTCCGGTGATCACGAGAGCCAACAGGCCGCCGATGCGTGCCATGCCGACATTTAACAGAATGAGCAGCGCCCATTTGTAGGAACGGAACATGGTGTAGAGAATGATGAAGATCACGAGAACCGTCAGCGGGACGATGATCGCGAGCCGCGCTTCCGCCCGCTTTTCACTCTCATATTCGCCCGAAAAACCAATCGTATAGCCCGGCGGAAGCTTCACTTTTTGACCGATTTGCTTGATTGCGTCTTCAACCGTAGTCCCCAAGTCCCGGCCTCTTACGTTGAATGTCACGGCCACGTAGCGGCTGTTTTGCTCGCGGTAAATATCGTAAGCGCCGTCTTTGACTGCCACCTTGGTCAGCTGGGCAAGCGACACGCGCTCTCCGGTGGGGGAAAGCAGGCGAACATTTTCAATCGCCTTGCTGGTATCCCGAAATCTCTGCTGATAGCGGGCCACCACGTCGTAGCGTTGCTCTCCGATCAATACTTGACTCACAGCGTTGCCGCCTACAGCCGTTTGGATAGCATCCTGTATGTCTG
>JALYIB010000200.1 GCA_030775965.1 Acidobacteriota bacterium
CTGCGGAGCTGCCGGAATATCAATGATGTGGAACCAGTCTTCTACATCGACGCTGAAGATGCTCTCGCCCTTCACGCTGATGCTTGAGCTCGCCGCTATCTCAATGCGCGATGGTTCCGTATCTCCATGCTCACGGTAAGTTGGGTCGAGCGCTGTCCTGACTGCTGGCCCCGCGCCCCCCTGAGACTCTGTACCCGGCCGTGTTGACGAAGGACTGCTCGATGAGCCTGCAAGGTGCTGATGTCTGTGAACTAGATGCATCGATTCTCTCTGGTTCTCCGCGCCGGGAATTACCCGCTGCTGCTGATTTTCTCGTTTGGCCATCGTCTTCAAACCAACTGTGTCCACTGGCCAGCCCTAGGCTCTCAACCGGTGGTTTGCTTTCTCCTGTTCGATCTTCGTCAGGTCAGCTCTGCTGCGGATGCACGTTTCCCGTGACCCTACCCTCAGATGAAACACTTCACTTATCCGCTCGACTTAGAAACCAGTTGAAACAGTCACTCGCTATCCGGAAGCGCGAATGCGACATACTCGTCCCCGGTTGGACTCTCTACGATCGAACCTCCGCCGGCCGCGATGACGACGTACTGCTTGCCGTTGACCGCGTAAGTGGCGGGCGTCGCATGCCCGGAAGCGTCGAGCTTCGTATGCCATAAGACTTTGCCGGAGTCAATATCGAACGCGCGAAACTCCTTATCTTTGGTTGCGGCTATGAAGACTAGCCCTCCAGCCGTCACTATGGATCCGCCCGCGTTCTCAGTTCCGGTTATCGGGATTCCTCGTGCGCTAAGATCCTTGTATTCTCCCAATGGAACCTGCCAGATGATATCGCCACTATTCAAATCGATTTCCGTGAGCTTTCCCCAAGGTGGTTTCGTGGCGGGATATCCATCTGCATCCACGAAGCGGAAGAAACCCTTAAAACCAAACCTGAATCCCGAGCCTGGTTTTGCATCCGTCATCTCTAGGAGATAGGGGATGTCGTTTGAACTCACGACGAGCCTATTGCTTCTGGGATCTAACGACGCTCCGCCCCAATTGGCACCGCCGTCGAAACCGGGCGTGATGATAGTCCCTCGCTTGCTGGGCGGAGAATAGATTCGAGAGCCAGAGACTTCATGAAGCTTCTGTAGGGCGTAGGCGTGAGCCGCGGGAGAGAGATCCGTGAGATCACTCTCGGTTATTTCCAGCCGGGAAAGTGGTGCGGGCTTCACCGGGAACGGTTGGGTGGGCCAAGTCTGTTCCCCTTCCAGATCAGAAGCGGGAACAGGCCGCTCCTCGACCGGGAAGATGGGCTTTCCGGTGTCGCGGTTCAGAACAAAGATCAGTCCATTCTTCAAAGGCTGAACCACGACATCGACTGACTTGCCATCCAGACCAAGGGTCCCGAGATTAGGCCGGGACGCAAGATCGTAATCCCAAAGATCGTGGTGAATCATCTGGTAGGACCAAACTTCTTCGCCGGTAAATGCTCGCACCGCCACCAGAGAATCGCTAAACAGATTTTTCCCGACTCGATCACCGCCGTAAAAGTCGAATGTCGCCGAACCGATCGGCAGGTAAACCAGACCCCGATTTTCATCGGCGGTCATCCCACCCCAAGCATTTGTCCCTCCCGCCCGCTTCCAGGCGTCCGGAGGCCAGGTGTCATAACCGAATTCGCCAGGTTGTGGAATCGTGTGGAAAATCCATCTGCGCGCTCCCGTTCGGACGTCAAATCCTTGAACGTATCCTGGAGCAGCCGCTCCTGGACCCTCGGAAACCATCGACCCAATCACCAAAATGTTTCGGCAGATGACGCCCGGCGAAGTTACCGAGAACACCAATCCAGCAATGCTACGTCCTAGATCCTGGGTCAGATCGACGATTCCGTTGTTGCCAAATCCTGTGACCTTGCGTCCAGTCTTCGCGTCTAAAGCTACCAACCGATGGCCGCCCGCGAAAAAGATTCGGCTGTCTGCACCATCTTTCCAATAGGTCAAGCCGCGGTTGGGCCCGAGACGCCGTTCCTCATCCACCGGATTGGGCATAATGTGGCGAAGAAGCTTGTTAACCAAGAGACCCGGTTGGTGCAAGATCCCCGATCCCAATAAAATAAATCCCAAAAGGAGCGCAGAGAACTGAAGGCGAGAGGTGGCCATAGCATCGCTGCGCCGCCGCAGGAACCGGATTGCAAGCGTCATCATTCCCAACAGAAAGGCAAAAGCCAACGTCCCCGCAATCCATGCCCGAGCGTAGCTTGGACGTTCCGGAAATGGATTGAACTTCCAGATTTCCCGTCCTGTGCCGGCATCAAGTGCAATCACCTCAAGCACCGGAGAAGTGATATACATCACGCCTTTTACGATAAGCGGGGTGCATTCGATAGTGGTTTTCAAGGAGTCACTGTTACTTCCGGTGTGATAGATCCAGGCGACATGCAGCTTAGAAACATTGGCTCTCCCGATTTGTTCCAGAGCCGAAAAATGGGTGTTCGCAGGATCTTTCCCATATTCTCGCCAATCCCCATCAGGCGTAGACGCATAAGCCATTAGGCTCAAGGCAGGAAACGCCAATGCACACCACGCTTTCATGGGCAGTTTCATCCGAAATAGTTGCGCTAGCCTGCCGCGGTCTGCGATTTCGATTGCACAGGTTTCTCATGAACGACATTGAGACGATCTTTGTTTGTGGAGGAAATCGCGCTGTTGGTCTCTGATTCAACGAAATACAGCGGCTGGTCTTTGGTTTCGTCCAGGATGCGGCCGATGTATTCTGAAACGATCGTAAGAATCAGAAACAGCAACAAGAACATCGTTGTGCTTGTCAAGGAAGTGGTAATCCAACCTTCGGCGACGCGGGACTTCACCAAACTGACGATCAAAATGTAAATCAGGTAGGACATGCTTCCGAAACTCGCCAACAGGCCGAGAATCGAGGCAAATCGCAAGGGAGCTCCGCTATTCGAAACTAGAATATCGGCGACTGCCACCAGTTGCTGGAAGATTCTCCGCACCGGCCTCTGTTTTCGACGCTCGGCCGTGTCCTCGTAATGAATGATTCCCTGCTGGAGTCCTATCGATGCATTTAAGCAACTGAGATAACGGTTTTTGCTCCGGATGCGGACGATCGAATTCACCAATCGGCGGCTGAAGAGCCGGTAATACGATTCATCTGGCCGCAAGGGAAATCCAAGAATCCGGCTTGCCATCTTGTAGAGATTACGGCTGACGATCCGGTCGAGAATGCCTTCAGACCCGCCTGTGGGCACGGCGGCAAGCGAATCGCAGCCCTCTATTCCGCGCGCCACTAACTGTGGAATCAACTCCGGCGGATGGACGATGGAATCCATGATGACAACATAGTCACCAATGCAGTGATCGAGTGCCGCCGCCAAAGCCACTTCCGCGTTGTAGCGCCGCGAAAGGCGAACCAATCGCACGTTGGGAAGTACGCTTTGCAGTTTCTGGATGCTGAAAAACACGGCGAGGGGCGATCCGTTATCGATCAGCAGCAACTCATGGTAGTCATAATGTGCCGCCAGCACGCCCAGCGTGGCCTTTATGAAGGACTCGGCCGCGGTTGGATCGTCTGGAAGCGTTGCGGCTACCGAAATCAGAGTGTCGGCATTCGGCTGACGGGGCGCGGCGTCTTGGGCTTTCAATGGGTAGATTGCAACTGACATAAAGTGGACCTCGAGGAGAATGGTTCGCATTCAATGGTTCGGACAATATCGTAGATGTTGTCGATTTTTGCGCCGAGAATGACGAAAAACCCTTTTCCGCCATAGTTACGCGAGCACAAGATCGGACGGCCATCGTCAACTTCATTACGCAATAACACGGTCTTGGTTTCGAAAAGAGACTCGATATAGCTAGCCTCCTGAAGAACGGGCAAGTATCTTTGCGCGTCCTTCATCATAAAGATACTTTTAGACGATCGATGCAGGACTTTTGCCGGAGGCGGAGCATCCCCGGAGTCGCTCCAGGATTGATGCGGCGTATAAGTCACATGCGACAACGTGTGAAGGCCCAGGGAGGGGAACGGAATGGTCGAAAAGTACGGTCCATCCATGACCGTGACCCCCACGTTTTCCAGCACGGGCGGCATTTTGATGAGCGCCAGTTCCGCCACTTCGTGTTTCAGGGGCAGCTTCGGCAGGGATGACTGGCCCAGAAGCTGGTTGATTTGAGAATACGTACAGTTGAATACGTACGGCGCGCTGAGTTCGCGACCGTCTTCCAAACCGACACGTACAAATTGTGAAGGAGTTTGAGATACTCGCACGACCTCGCATTCGCAAGCAACTTCAATGTCCAGCGCGGCGAGCTTATCTCTCATGTGAGCCCGCAGTTTAACTGCGTCGAAAGCGCACTCTTCCGTGGAAAACACATCTTCGATCAAGGCCGGATTGAAGAGTTTTGCGATCGACGACGGGGGTTTGCCCAGCGGGATGCCGACCTGTTGACAGAACTTTCTAAATTGGTAAGCCGTAACCTTGGAGCCACAGCGTGCGATCGCATAAACATGCAGAAAGCTGCGGTCGATGCAATCCCGGAATTCATTGGTAAAATGGGGATAATTGACCGCCGACCGCATTGCGGTGAGCAAGCTGCGCGGATAGTGATACCCGTTGTGCACCCGAGCTTGGTTCGCATACGACGCGCGCAGGAGTATGTCAGATTCGCGGTCCAATATGAGGATTCGTGGAAGCCGAGGCGCCAACGCAAGCGCCAGGGAGCAGCCGTAGAACCCCCCACCGATGATGATCGCGTCGTATTCCTGATGTAGAAAATGGCCCATGCGGATAATCTAACCTGCAACGGCGTTATGGGCCCGCAACCGCTCCGGTTGCTCTCCCTGGGGCGCCATCCGATTCGAAACGATCGGGGTAACGGCCAATTTCGCCTGTAAAGCTCCTACGAACGGGCCGATCAACATTCCCAGATCGGCGTTCTTCGGATCGCGGCCGAAAGTCACCGAATCTGACGGCGAAAGCGGGATCTGAATCCGCCACGCCCCCTCGCCGGCACCGTTTTTCGACTCGTCCTCGAAGAACTCCATGCCTACCTGCAAGGCGACATAGCTGAATTCAGCCTGGCGGCACGTATCCCGGAGAGCGAACCAACACTCCTCGATCGTAATCGCCGCTGCCAGCCAGTCCTCGTATTCCTTAAGGTGGATCTTCGTGCGCAACGCGCGGCGCAATTCTCCGGCAAACAAGAACCTGCTCAAAACTCCGAACTCAGAGTAATTTAGAGATCGAAAACCGATATAGGCTGTGGCGGCTAGACCAACCAGCATGATCGTCGCAAGGTGAGGACGCAGAATCGTCTGCAGGACGGCGAACAATGCCGCCATGCCCGACACGCCGTAAAGGACCAAGGCAGCACTGCGTTGACTGAATCCCATCGAAAGTAGCCGATGATGGATATGGTTGCGATCGGCTCCAAAAATCGGGCTCTTTCTGAGAAATCGCCGGCTGATCGAGAGCATTACCTCGACGACAGGGAAAGCGAGCGCTACCAAAGGGGCAACCATTCCCAGGCCGGTGGATGCGTGCCGATTCCACATAAGGCCCGCGCAACCCAGCAGAAAGCCAATCGTCAGGCTTCCTGAATCACCCAGGAATACAGAAGCCGGATTGAAGTTGTAACACAAGAATCCTAGCAGGCCCCCCACTAATGGCGCCATCGTAAGCGCCAAGCCAGGATGATGATTGAGCAGTGATGCCATAAGGAGGCTCACCGAGGCCAGCAGAGCTACGCCTGCCGCCAACCCATCGATGCCGTCAATTAAATTGATCGCGTTCGAGCAGAATACCAGCCACAAGATGCTGACCAGCGCGATCGCGATGGGTGGAATGCCATTCGGTGTCGCAAGCCGCACGCCTGCCCAGCAAGCGTAAGCGGCGGCAATGCTTTGGCCCAGTATCTTTTTCCCCGGACTAAGTCCCTTGATGTCATCGTATAACCCAGTGGCAAACACTAAACCCACTGCAGGCATCAGCCGCACCATCAACTGAATACTTGGATCGTGCCAGTTGAATAGAATTCTCCACTGTCCGCCGAGTGCCAGAAGCGCCGCGGCCGCCAGGAAGTAGCTGACCACCAGTGGAATGCCCCCGACGCGCGGCACCGGTCGAATGTGTATCTTCCGTTCGGAATTCGGCCTATCGACCATTTCGAGGAAGCCGAATACGTCGCGAAAGAAAGGTGTCAGGAAGAAAGAAACTAGGAGCGAGCAGAAAGCAACAGCAATTAGAGCAAACATTTCATTTTTCTCCAGCCACTAGTCGGGTATGGTGCATTCGCGGTCGTGTAGCATCATTTGGAATTGACTGAAAACCGCCGGCTCTAAGCAGTCTTCGAAGATTGCTCGGGCCACCGCATCCGCCCGACTCCTTCGATGTCCACGCCCAGTAAAGAACAAAGCCTGGAAGTGGCCAGGGGCAGGTCGTAATGGGCAAGGAAGGCCTCCCGCGCGCGTGCACCTGCGGAAGGGATCAAATCATTTGCGGAATAAAGTCCTTCCAGTAGCGTGACCAGGCCGCCGCCGTCACCGCATTCAACTTGCCAGCCGCATTGAAATCGTTGAACAATCTCAGACGGCGTCGTGGCATTGGGACCTATGTAAAGAATCGGACGGCCCGCCGCCATTAAACCGTACACCTTGCTCGGAACCACCGATCCTATACAGGGCGCACGCTGCGTCACTAACCCGATATCCGCTTCTGAGAGACTCTCCGCCAGTTTGGCCCGCGAGCAGTAGGGCAGGAAAGTGACATTCCGGAGCCCTTTCTTTCGGCACACTTCCTTGATCTGCGCCTGCCCAACTCCAGAGCCCACAAAGCGGAATTCGAATCTCTCGTCGTCTTTCAAAGACTCCATAGCGAATAACAGCGTTTCGATATCGTGGGACAAGCCAAAATTCCCTGAATACAGGAGTACTAACGGATCACTGCGGTGATGCGGGATCGGGAAGATGCTTCGTCCGTCAGCCCAGTTTTCCGCTACATGTAATTTATCCTCGGGGATTTTCCGCCCCCGAAGGCGTCTCCGCATGCACTCGCCGATCGCGACAACACCGTCGGCGTGCGCGTAGGCGCGGTCTGCGATACCGTGCAAAAGCCGGACCAGTAATGATTTCGGCTTAAATACGCCCACATCCACAAACGCTTCGGGAAACAAGTCCATGGCCCAAATGAAATGTCGCGCCCCGCGGAGTCGTTGGAGGATAGCGCCGATGACGAACAACATCGGTGGTGTAGTCATGGTAACGACCATGTCTACGTCTCTAATCCGGTAGCCTCTCCACAACGCGCCTATAAGGAACGAAAGATACGAAAAAGGCCGTGCAAATTTGCCTCGCGAAAATGCCATCGCAGGAATGCGGTGCACGGTTACCGGAGGAGCTTCCTCCTTCACACTTCCGATCGCATAGGTGCTATTGCTGCAAATCACGGATACCTCATGACCCTCCGCAGCAAGCACGCGGGTAAGATCTGTGAGCAGTTGGCTGGTTGCCGCAGCGTCCGGCCAAAAAAATTGGTTTATGAATAAGATGCGCAAATGATCCCCGTATTCTGAAATACATCCGAAAGTGACATATGAGATGGCACTCTATCGACTCGATGAGGCAACGGGGCTCTCAACGACGACGGATCCGATGTGGCGGCGACGGATGAACTTCGCAGGATTGCCGCTATAGATTTCGTTTGGCGGAACTCGACCACTGACAACTGCCCCGAGTCCAACTATGGCTCCTTCGCCAATCACTGTTCCGGGCGCGAGCGCGGCACGTGCCCCCACCCAGGCGCCGTCCTCGATCTGAATCGGCTGCACGATCAAGCGGAAGGCAGGGTCGGACCAATCATGATTACCCGTGCACAAGTAAGCCGCTTGCGAGATGCACACGTGATTTCCGAGTGTAATCATTGCCAAATTGTCTAGCCACGCATCTTCGCCCAACCAACAATGGTCGCCAACCCTGAGCAGCCAAGGGTATTTCACTCTGAACCCGGGTTTGATGACAGCTCCTTTTCCAACCTTAGCTCCGAACAGGCGGAGCAAGCCCCGTCTGAAGCCTGAAGAAGGAATGACCGCACTTCGCAATAAAGGGAGTCCGACCAAGAACCAAAGGACCTGGACGAACCAAGACCGGCCAGGTTCGTAATCCGGGTTCGCGAATCGAGAAAGGTCGACTCTATGAGACTGCTGCATGAAATCTGAAACTCTTCCTAAACAATTTCTACGCCGACAGGCTTAGGTCCGCCCAGCGCCCAATCGTATACTTCGGACATCTGTCTTCCGATCACCGGCCACCAGAATCGGTCCTCAATCAAAGTCCGTCCTCGCTGGCCCATAAGCGCGGCCGCGTGCGGGGACAAATGGGAAAATTCTTCGATGGCTTCCTCCAGGGGAGTCAGTTCGGGTTCGATCACCCAGCCGCACTTAAATTCAGATACCTCCGGGATATGACAGGGATGCGAGACAAGAACGGGCAAACGCATAGCTAGGGCCTCGAGCACCGCAATACTGAATCCTTCCGAGTACGACGGTAGAACGAAGAGATTGGCCGCCGCCAGCGCGCTCCATTTGCGCGCTCCAGATAGCATCCCGGCCAGCGTGACACAATGCCTGAGATTGAGATCATCCACCATTCGTTCCAGCGAGGCCTGCGTATTGTCCGAATCCGGACCCGCGATCACCAAGTGCAGGTTCATCTCCGCACGCGCTGCCCGTGCCCAAGCCTGCAATAACAGATGCAAACCCTTCTTGGGATGGAGACGCCCAAGAAAGAGAGCGATTCGCTTGCCCCGCAGATCTGGATTTCCTTCCCAAAAGAGTTCAGCATTGACGCCGCGCGGCACATCCACGCCGTTCGGGATGATGGCGATAGGGTTGGTAAGACCGATTCGGCGATAGTCGTCGGCTTCATCTCTGGTTAGCGCGCGCAGACAAGCCGCGCGCTGCAGATTGCCGAGTTCGATAAGCGCAGCGTAGAGGGCTTTTTTGAGGCGCTTCTGATGCAACGCCCAGCGGTCAAGCATGCCGTGGGCCGAGATGATGTAAGGGCGTTTGCACGCGCGAGCGAGACTCGCGGTTACAGCGCAATGCGGTTCCCAAACCCCGTGAATATGTATGCCCTGAGCCTTTCGGATCGTCTCCCGGAACCGTTTGCGGAGACTCAAATCGTACATCCAACGCAGCCGACTTGGAGGAAAAAATTCCGCCTGTGCGCGGTCCTTTGCGGAGAGATAGTTGAATTCCGCCACATCGCAGAATCCCGCGATGGGAGATTGATAGCCGCTCTCAGCCTGAATTGCGCTAGAGAATTGTGGAACCGAAGCAGCTATGCCGCCGAAGCGCGGGTCTAAATGCGACACGACCTGCAGCCAGGAAGCCGACCCTCGATTCTCAGGCGATAGAATGACTGGCGATGGTATTGATACCTGCAATGCGAACTACCTCCTCGGCCCATAGCCGGGGCGAATATCGGGAAATAATCTCACGGGAATGCCGACCCATGCGCCGCCTGTCGTCCTTGCTCAACCTGGCGACTTTAGAAAGGAGCGCTGTGATCTCTCCTGGATTTGCTGGGTCAAATATGTATCCGTTCCTCTCCGATTCGAGCAAATCATCAATGCAGCCGCAATGGTCGGACAGAATTAGTGGCAGGCCGGCGGCCATGGCTTCATTCACCACCAGCCCCCACGGTTCACGGACGCTCGGAAGAACGAAACACCCGGCGAAAGCATAGTATGGAATGATGTCACGCGTGCTTTTGAGACCGGCGAAGTTCACGGAATCCGCGACTCCCATTGCCGCCGCCTGCTCCCGCAGCCCCCCGGAAGCCGGCCCATCCCCCACCAGAACCAGAGACCAGCTCCCCCCACCACGCCGGTACTCGGCAAACGCTTGGATCAATCCGTCGAGGTTTTTCTCCGGAGCCAGGCGGCCCACATACAGAAAGTAGTTTTCCGGAAGATTGTGGGATGCAGCGGTATCGTTGCAGCGGCAATCATCGGCTTGCCGCTGGTAGTAATCGTTATCCACAACATCATAGAGACGTGCGATTTGGTCATCGCGGAAACCCAAAGTTTTTAGGTACGCGACTTGCCGCACTCCTCCGGCAATAGCCGCAGGAAAGAGGCGCCGAAGGATCGAACCTTTTATCTTCTCCTTGAAACGCTTCCGTGGATGATCTTGAAACGTGGATTCGCTCATCAGAATGGTCGTCTTCCGGTTGACATGTGCCCACAATGTCGCGGCAATCGCTGGAAGGGTGTAATACCCAGGAATCAGTACTGAATCTGGCCGGAGTTCATTCAGTTTCGCCCACACTTTTCGAGCGAGATACGTCTGGCCTGCCTCCTTCCATCCACGGTCTGGAGACAGCGTGGTGATCGGCAATCCCTCCCGTTCGGCGGCCCGAAATACCAGGTCGCCGTGCACCCCTGCGCCTCCGACTAATTCAATGCCCACCACTTCGCCCTCCAACATCGGATGGTCTGCGAGGGCGCGAAAGCGCGCGATATGGTAGGCGTACCAATCGATCCAGATTACGGCGACTCGGGTGAACTCACCGCCAGAAAGGCCACCTTCACGCCGAACTGCTGCAAGATCTGCGAAATCTGTGTGAGACAATTTCAAATCCCCAATGGACGGGCCGAGAGCGGCCCACTCAAGCTAGCGTGTAACGCCCGGTTTCTGCCTGCAAAACGCCAAGCCAGCCAGACCGGAATAGATAGAATCAGCGTCCGAAAGATTACCGCCTCCATCGTCTGCATTACGAAGTAGATCGATAACGCGCCGACGATGATGTATTGCGTGATCCAAGGCCCACCAACCAAATGTGTTTTTTTCCAGGCAGCCCCATAAAGTCTTCCGAAGATCCACAAGATAGGCAGATTCAGCCAGCGGAACTCTAGCCAAAGATCTGAAATAATCCCGGGCGCCGAACCTGTAGCGCCTTCCCATCCGAGAGCCTCCTCGAATCCTTCCCCAGTCCCCGCGTTGTGGTTCAACTCCGGCAAGCCAAAATCTTCGTACTTCGTCGGCCATACTGCGCTTGGAATGGGCCGTACTAAGACTTGCGCTAGAATGCGGCGTCCCCAATAGAATTTTTGGACTTGTTCCGCCGCCAAAATAGCGCCTGTGCCGTAAATGTATTCATTTCCGGTATCCGGTTTCTCGACCATCGAGGTAACGTCTGTGGTCATTTCTTCGTCCGAACCCAGATGGATGCTTTGACGGTTGGTAACGAGAAACAACATCAGGAACCCAACCGTAAGGCCAGTTGCCGCTGCAACGGCCAAAGAAGGCCGCTTCCTGCGGTTCATATACCAGCCCATAGCGATGATGACGCTGATCATGAATGTGGGCCCGCGCCGCGCCGTAAGAGCGGCCTGGACTAACCAAGGCCCGATAAAAAACACCAAGAGCGGTATGTAACCGAAGCGCAGGGTGCCGGTCCGTGTCGCTGCACTCAGAATCAAGAGGAACGATGGGAACATGAGCAGCGAAGCATCGCGCACATAACCGTTGTCATCCCAACCACCGCTATAAGCCTGGCTGAACGCGTCGGTGAAGCCGCCCACATTTATAATGGTCACCGCCCACGCAGCCACACCAATACACCCCAGGATGATCCCGACGGTGGTCAGCACATTGGCCGCTGACTGGCTCACCTCCTCCTGCGGCGGCGGTATGGTGGGAAGCGCGCAGCCGACGCTGAGGCAACCCAAAACGAAGCACGCAACTCCGGCAACATTAATGAGTTGAACAAACACGAGTTGATCGGCTTGAAAGAAGCCATCCAAGCCTCCCGAGCTGTAGAGTTTCATGGGCATCCATACATAGATGAAGCCCATCATTGGACCAATGAACATCAAGGGATGAAAAACGTCACGGCTTCCCGCATAGGCGTACAACATTCCCACTACCAAAATCGCCACCACGGCCCAGAGCAAAAACTCAAACATAACTTCGTGCTCCGGCGGGTTCGTGCTCACGAACGATCTGATTCACAACTTGACTTACGCGCGAACGGAAAAGTCCCCATGTGAAGTGCTCGGCACGTCGGCGGGCCGCCTGACCCATCACCGCAGCTTCTTCGGGCCGGCTTAGGAAATACTCAATCGCGCCGACTAGCTCGGAAACATTTCCCGGCTCAATAATCAAGCCTTCTTTCCCTTGCCGGATCAGATCCGGCGCGCCGGTCCGCGTGGTGCTGATAATCGGGAGTCCTGAGGCCATCGCTTCAAGCAGCACTTGTCCGAATCCTTCCGCCACGGACGGCAGGACGAACACATCCGAAGATTGATACGCCTCCAGCAGACCCTGTGTGCTGATCGAGGGCTGGATCCGAATTTCGGCTTTGCTTTTCCCGAAAAGCTCCAACCCATCCACGGCTCGGCCACACACGGTGAGTTCCACGGCGCCCTTGGGAAGCAAATCCAACGCCTCAATCAGGTACTTGATCCCTTTTCGCTGTCCGATGGTTCCGACAAATAGCAATTGGAGGGCCTTGCTTCGGCTCCGCATCGATCTGCGAGGCGCAAACCTTTCGAGGTCGATGCCATAAGGGATGACGGTGATCCGCTCCGCGGAGATACCGGTTTCAACCAAAGTTTGTTTGGTAAAAGAAGACGCAACCAACCAATGCTCGGCCATTTTGGCTTCTTGGTCCAACCTCTCGAAGTCCTCCTCCGGCAGCGCCAGCTCCCATTCTTTGTCGAGCGATGATGCGCAGTCGGGATGAAGAGCTCGTTCGTGCCGCAGTATGGTGCGGACTCTAACCGGATGGGGATGTAATTGAAACAGGATACGTGGCTGATTGCCGGTGTAACGCGAAAACGCGCTGTGACCGTAGTAGCTATAGCTCAACAACGCAGCACCGCGGGAAGAAGCCAAGTCCCCAGCATAAGAACCTAATTGCTGGTCACACCAGCGAACCGAATCACGTTGCCAATCAAAGGGGAGCCGCTGCGCTTTACTGATTGCCAATGAGGAAAGACCACTCGCCCAACGCGAAACCACGGAACGGGAGGGCAGCGAATCCGCATATCTAGCCCGCAGAAGGCCCGCGACGGCGGCAGGCGCTATTCGCTCGAAGGCCCGCGCCCACGGCTGGTCCGCCGGCCAATAT
>JALYIB010000201.1 GCA_030775965.1 Acidobacteriota bacterium
GCAATTGTCTGCTCAGACATAAGCCGGGGCCAACTTTCTCAGACGCGAAACCACTTGCGCCACGGCATCGATCAACGCGTCGACTTGATCTTCCGTATTCGAGCGCCCCAGAGAAAAGCGCACACTCGACCGCGCCTGTTCCCGCGTGAGCCCGATCGCCGCCAGCACATGCGACGGCTCGGTAGCGCCGCTCGAACACGCGGACCCGCTCGATACCGCGAAGCCCTTCAGGTCGAGAGCAATCAGCAGCGGCTCGCTGTCGATGCCGTCGAAGCGAATGTTCGAGGTGTTGCCGGCGCGCGGCGCGCCCGCGCCATTGACGTGTGCTCCCGCCACGCGCGCGAGAATTCCCTGCTCTAGACGATCGCGCAACACCGCCTGCCGGGCCGCCTCCGCGGCGCTCTCTTCGACGACCCACTCCGCCGCGCGTCCCAAGCCCGCGGCGCCCGCGACGTTCTCCGTACCCGCGCGCATCTTGCGTTCGTGCGGACCGCCGTAGAGGAGAGGCCGCACCGCCGTACCCTTACGGATAAACAGCGCGCCCATGCCCTTCGGTCCGTAAATCTTATGAGCGCTGATCGAGTACAAATCGACGCCCAGCTCCATGACGTCCAGCGGAACTTTGCCCGCCGCCTGCACGCCGTCGGAGTGAAACAGGACTCCGGCATCGCGAGCGATTCGCGCAATCTCACGGACCGGCTGGATCACGCCTAGCTCGTTATTCACGTGCATCACGCTAATCAATTTCGTGTCGGCGCGGATCGCCGCGCGCACGGCTTCCGGGTCCACTAAGCCCCGGCTGTCCACCGGAATGAAGGTCGCCGACGGCAACTGCGCCGCCGCTTGCAACACGGCAGGATGTTCCGCCGTGGTGGTGATGACATGCCCGCCGGCGCCGAAGATCGCCATGTTGTCGGCCTCCGTGCCCCCGCTCGTGAACACGATTTCTTCGGCCTTCGCGCCCAGCATCGACGCCACCGAGCGCCGAGCCCGATCCAATGCACCGCGGGCTTCCTGCCCGAATCGATGGATGCTCGAAGCGTTGCCAAAAATCTGCGTCATCAGCGGGGCCATCGCCTGAAACACTTCGGGCGATACCGGGGTGGTCGCGTTGTGATCGAAGTAGTAGGCTGCCACGGGGTTCATTACAATCTTATCAGTACATGGCGAACCGGCTGATCACTTTCACCACGGATTTCGGGCTTTCTGACCACTTTGTAGGGACCATGAAGGGAGTGGTGGCAGGCATCGCGCCGCAAGCGCGCGTCATCGATATCAGCCATGACATCGCGCCTTATAACGTGACCGAAGCCGCCTTCGTGATCGCGGAGGCATGGGCCTACTTTCCCCGGGGCACGATCCACGTGGTGGTCGTAGATCCGGGCGTCGGCAGTTCCCGCCGGCCCATCCTAGCCGAGGCCGGAGGACACTATTTCATCGCCCCCGATAACGGAGTCCTCTCACTAGTGTTCGACGCCGCGCCGCACAAGGTCCGGGTAATCTCGAATCCGAAATTCATGCGCCGCGAAATCAGCCGTACGTTTCACGGGCGCGACATATTTGCCCCCGCCGCCGCGCATCTTGCGAAGGGTGCGAAGCCTGCGGCGTTCGGGAAATTAATTCACGACTATGTGCGTCTCTCGAGTGCCCAGCCTGCTCTCAAAGGTAAGGACTCCTGGCGCGGCGCCATCCTCAAAGTGGATCGCTTCGGCAATCTGATTACGAACTTCGCGGCTCGCGATTTCGCCGCCATCACCGCGCGCCCGTTCGAAATGCGAGCGGGAGTGAAGCGTATTCACCGTTTAGCGCTCACCTACGCGGAGGCTGAAGTGGGCGATTTGTTCGTGATCGTGGGCAGCGCAGGCTATCTCGAAATCGCCGCCAACCAAGCGTCCGCTGCGTCTCTGCTGGGCTGCCGTGCAGGAGCTTCGGTGGAGTTGGATCTTTACTAAGCGTTGAAGAATTCGCGCGCGGCGGCCACTGTTTCGCGGATATCTTCTTCCGTGTGGGCCGTCGACAAAAACGCTGCTTCGAATTGCGACGGCGCCAGGTACACGCCCCGTTCCAGCATGAAATGAAAGTAGCGGCCAAAGCGTTCGCTGTCGCATTTTTTGGCCGAGTCCCAATCGGTCACCGGCTCTGACGAAAAGAACAGGGTGAACATCGCGCCCACGCGGTTGATGGTGGTTCCCGGCGGAGTCCACGCCGCGAGCTGCGATCCACGGGCTTCTAATTGTTCGTATAGTTCCGGATGCGTGGCAAGGTAACGCAGCATCGCCAACCCGGCGGCCACGGCGAGTGGATTGCCGGACAGCGTGCCCGCCTGATACACCGGCCCCAGCGGCGCGACCTTGCGCATAATGTCCGCGCGCCCTCCGTAAGCCGCGATCGGCAAGCCGCCGCCGATAATTTTGCCCAGCGTGGTCAAGTCGGGATTGATCCCGAAGCGCTGCTGCGCGCCACCGAGAGCCACGCGGAAACCGGTCATCACCTCGTCGAAAATCAGCAGCGCACCGTGACGCGACGTGAGTTCCCGCAAGGCTTCGAGAAATCCTGGCGCGGGCGGGACGCAACCCATGTTGCCCACCACCGGTTCGACGATCACTGCCGCGATTTGCGCGCCCCGCTCGATGAAAACCTTCTCAACCGCGGCGATCGAATTGTAAGGCAGCGCAATGGTCGTCTCGGCAAATGCCTTCGGAACGCCCGCCGTATCCGCGATGCCGAGCGTCGCCATGCCGGACCCAGCCTTCACCAGCAGCGAATCGACATGCCCGTGATAGCAGCCTTCAAACTTGACCGTCAGGTCGCGGCCGGTGAATCCACGCGCCACGCGCAGCGCGCTCATGGTCGCCTCGCTGCCCGAATTCACCAGGCGCAGCATCTCCATCGACGGAACAATTCGCGAGATCAGCTCCGCCAGTTCGACTTCGCGTTCGGTGGGCGCGCCAAAGCTGGTGCCCGCTTCCATGGCCTCGCGCAGCGCCTCCATCACCGGCTGCGGACGATGCCCCAGCAACAGCGGCCCCCACGAGCCCACGTAATCGATGTACGAATTTCCATCGACGTCGAAGATGCGCGCGCCTTCCCCGCGCTCCATGAAGCGCGGCACGCCGCCGACGCTGCGAAACGCGCGCACCGGCGAGTTTACGCCCCCGGGAATGCGCGCCTGCGCCCGCGCAAACAACTCTTCCGATCGCGCCGTCTTCATAACCCGGCGCGCGAGCTCTCCGGGACCACGCGGTTCAGCAGCAGGTTCATCAGCACTTCGCGCAGCGTTGCGCTCAAGTTGTCGAGCAGCCGCCCGCGCAGTTCGACGTAGGGTTGCGTGCCCGCGAACAAATCCTGCATCAGCTCGCGGAATCTTGGACTGCGCCGCATGAATTGAACCATCCGCGCCGGCACCGAGTTAAACAGGAACGTCCCCAGAAACAAGCGCCGCGCCAGCGTGGACGCGAATTCCAGATCCCCGGCAAATTCCCGCGCCAGAATGGCCCGGTACGCCGCGGCTTTTTCGAGAATGCCGTGGGCATCGTCGAGCACCACGCGGCTTGCCAGGTCGCCCGAGCGCATTGCGTAGTACAAACCCTCGCCGGTGATGGGGTCGACTAGCCCACCCGCATCGCCGACAGCCATCCACCCTTCGCCTGCGACGCGATTATTCTTCCATCCCGGCGCTTCGAGCGACGGCAGCATGTGGCTGTAAAACTTCGAACCGCGCCACGCCATGCCGCGCTCATCCATATAATGTTCGAGCCGGACCCGTAGGGCCTGGGCAGGCTCGCCCTTGCCGCAGATCCCCACCGAAAGATGCCCGCAGCGCGGAAACACCCAAATGTAGCCTTCGAGCTGCGGCAGAAATTGAATATCGATTTGATCGCGCGACGCCGGCACATAATAGCCCAGCGCGCTCATGGTGTCCTTCGCGCTCCACTCCGTGCCCACCTCGCGCAGCGGATTGCGCGCGCCCGTGGCGACAATGCAAAAATCCGCCTCGGCGATGCCCGCTTGTGTCCGTAAACGCCAGCCGCGCTCGCGGCGCTCAATACTCAGCACGCGCGTTTTCTCAATCGCGGCTCCGGCCCTCTCCGCGCGCAGCAACAGCATGCGGTTCAAATCCAGGCGCGAGTAAATCACCAACGGCCGCGACAACGGCATCTTCACTGCGCCCGCATTCGGCGCCGCCAGCGTGGTGTCGTGGATTACTTTCTTAGGCGTGTCGTTATCGATCAAGAAGGGATACTGCTGATACGCCTTGTACGTGAGCCCGCCGCCGCAAGGCTTTTCCCACGCCAGTTTTTCATCGAATATGACGGTGCGAAGCCCCGCGCTCGCCAGCCGCTCCGCCGCGAAAGAACCCGCCGGTCCTCCGCCGAGCACCGCCACCGTTTTCATTGCCGGTTATCCGCGGGAGGATGCCCTGGCGGCAAACCGCCGGGCAGTGGCTGATCGCCGTGCGCGTTTCCCGGACTCACCTGCCGCCCCTTCACGGCCCACTTGTCGCCCTTGCGCTCCAGCACGTAATCCATATTCATGCCGCCGCTGCCCGCTGGCAACCCCTTGGGAACGAACGAAACGCTGGCCCGGGCCGTGTCTTGCTCAAACGAAATCGCGCCGACGTTGATGTCCATGGCACTCATGTCCAGGCCCATGGTAGGAGCGCGTTCCTTCAAGTAATCCACCACGCCCTGCTTCACCGCTTCCGGATTCTGAATGTTTTTGGAGCAAGCCGCTAGAATCAGGGCCGCCACCGCCAGCGCGCACGTTTTCACAAAACGATTATAGCGAGCCTACTCGAGTAACGCCGCGATGCGCTCAGGATCGTTGGGAACCACGATGGACCGGTTGCCGAACGTAGAGCGAATCTTGGCGCCGCTGGGAGTCTCGAGTTTTCCGGTGTGGTACTTGTAAATGTAATCCGGGTCCTTGAGGACATTGCCCGTCAGCACCGCCACCACGTCGGCGCTCTTGCCGATCACGCCCGCGGCGGTCAGCTTGCGAATCCCCGCCAGCGTTGCCGCCGAAGCCGGCTCGCAGCCCACGCCCGCGCGTCCGATCATCGCTTTGGCGTCGGCGATTTCCTGCTC
>JALYIB010000202.1 GCA_030775965.1 Acidobacteriota bacterium
CCATCGTCCGGCACCGCCGCTAGTCCGTGCCCTCTTATTTCCTCGATACCAGCGCGCTCGCGAAACTATACGTTCGCGAGCCCGGCACCGACAAAATGCTAAAGTTGGCCGCACAAGCGGACGCCAGCCTGGTCATTCTCTCGCTCTCGCGAGTAGAACTCCGCGCGGCAGTACAACGCCGCGTTCGCTCGCGAGATCTCTCTAAAGAAAATGCGCAAGCTGCCCTCACGGCCTTTAACGATCACCTGGGCGCCATCTACGTGGTCCAGCATGTCACCGAAGCGCTGATCGAAAAAGCGCTGGGACTCATCGACAAGCATAACCTTCGCGCTTACGATTCGATCCAGCTAGCGGCATGTCTGACGCTGCCCATGCAAAAAAGTGACGAACGCGCCACATTTACGTGCGCGGACAAACATCTTATCGCCGCAGCCGAAAAAGAAGGCTGGCCCGTCTTCAACCCCGCCGTCTAAGCTCTCAGTGCCGCTTACGGAGCAGGATTACCAGCAGACTAAACAGCACCAGTAATCCCACCACCCACCGCAGCCCCATCATGAACTAGGCACGAACTAGGCCCGAACTAGGCAGCCGCGCCCGTCATCTTCGGCTTCAGAACGTCCACCAGTTCCTGCACCGACGACGCGCTCTTCGCCAGCATAGCCTTTTCCTCGGCATTCAGCTGCATCTCGTAGATCTTCTCGATCCCATTGCGCCCCAGTTTCACCGGCACGCCCACGAACAGCCCCTTGATTCCGTACTCGCCTTCGAGCAGCGCCGCGCACGGCAGAACTTTCTTCTTGTCCTTCAGAATCGATTCCACCATCTCCACCGCCGCCGCTGACGGAGCATAATACGCGCTGCCCGTCTTCAAATACTTCACAATCTCCGCCCCGCCATTGCGCGTCCGATCCACAATCGCCGCCAACCGGTCCGCCGGGATCAGTTCGCTCAACGGAATTCCCGAAACGTTCGATAACCGAGTCACCGGAACCATGGTGTCGCCATGCCCGCCCAATACCACCGCGGTCACGTTCTCCACCGAGACATTTAATTCCATCGCAATGAAAGTCCGGAACCGCGCTGAGTCGAGCACGCCCGCCATCCCCACCACGCGATGCTTGGGGAACTTCGAAACATGATGCGCCACCGTGCACATCGCATCCAGCGGATTCGTCACCAGCACCAGAATCGCGTTTGGCGAATGCTTGGCGATGTTCTCCGTGACGCTCTTCACCACTTCGTAGTTCGCAATCAGCAAATCATCGCGGCTCATGCCCGGCTTGCGCGCCAGGCCCGCCGTAATCACGACGACGTCCGAATTCGCCGTAGGCGCGTAATCGTTGGCGCCCGTGAGTTGCACATCGTAACCCTCAATCGGCCCCATCTGAGCCATATCGAGCCCCTTGCCCTGCGGCACTCCTTCGACGACGTCCACCAGCACCACATCGCCCAGTTCTTTCATCGCGAGGTTGATCGCGGCGCTCGCGCCGACATTGCCCCCGCCCACGACGGTTATTTTATTGCGCATAAGCATTCGATTATATCGTAGTCTGATGAATAGCTTGCCTCTCGATCAACCCACCGCGGAACGCTTCGCGCGCCTGGCTCTCGCTGGCATTCACCGCGAATATCCCAATAAAATCGCGCATACGCTCCAGTCCGACGCCGACGCCCGCCCCCCGCGTGAACTCACGCCCGCGTTCTACGGCTGCTACGATTGGCACTCCGCCGTACATAGCCATTGGACGCTCGCCCGCATCGCCCGCACCTTTCCGAACACCCCGTTAGCCGGGGAATGCCTGGCCGCGCTTACCGCCAACATCACGCCCGAAAACATCGCCGCCGAAGCGCGCTACCTGGAACCTCGCAACGCCTTCGAGCGTCCCTACGGCCTGGCTTGGCTCTTGACGTTGAGCGCCGAACTGCGCGCCATGAAATCCCCGCTAGCCCCAGTCATCGAACCTCTCGAAACAGCCGCCGCCCAAAAATTAGAAGTCTGGCTGCCCAAGCTCCCCTATCCCGATCGCTCCGGCCAGCATTCCAACACCGCATTCGCGCTGGGCCTGATGTTCGATTGGGCCCGCCAGTCAGGTCACGGCCGCGACGCACTTGCCTTTGCCTCCGCCGTCCGTTTCTACCACGCGGACCGCAACGCCCCCATTGCCTACGAGCCCTCCGGCGAAGATTTCCTCTCGCCCTGCCTGGCCGAAGCCGACCTGATGCGCCGCATCTGCACGCAGTCCGAATTCACTGACTGGCTGACCGCCTTCTTGCCCGGCTTCCCCGTGCCGCGCCCCGTCACTTCCGCCGACCCAGCCGACGGTAAACTAGCCCACTTCGACGGCCTGAATCTAAGCCGCGCCTGGATGCTCTTCGGCATCGCCAAAGGACTCCCCGATAACGATCCCCGCCGCCTGCGCCTGCTCCTCGCCGCCGACGCCCACCGCGACGCCGGCCTCGCCGCCGTCACCGGAGCCCACTACGAAGGGGCACATTGGCTAGGAACTTTTGCCGTGTATTTAGAAACCATGGACCTAGAAGACCGGCCCCGCGGCCTTCGCAGGGTACGTTGATAAAGTTGCCTGGGGGTGCAGAGCTTAATTGGTCTGCTGATCTTTCGAAACACCAACGGACCCAACGCGTTAGTTAGCGCTAAACCCGCACTCCCGCCATGGCCGCTGGCGTCACGGATCGGCTATGGGAAGTGTCTGATCTGGTAGCATTGCTGGAAGCCGACGAACGGGGGTTGGAAAGAGCGGCATAAATACCAATGACAGGTCTCGATTCCTTCGACCTCCTTCTTCCCCCAGTCGGATCCATAATTGTCTTAGTTCTTGGGTACTTGTGGGCGCGTGCAGTTCGATGCGGGCAACCTCTGCTACCGACCCAAAAGAAAATCGTGTATTACGCACCCATTTTTACCCTGGGCATGGCGTACGCGATGGCTTTTCACGATCAGTTGGCGACACTGTTTCACTGGGATAACGCCTGGATCGCCGTGATGGTGGGATGGGGCGCGCTGTTAGCAGCCATCGCTTGGACCAGACATAGACGCAATGCGCGTCGAACAACAAATTCTAAGTAGCCCACTACCTAGAGATCGCATCCCTGCTGGTAGCACGTATAAACAAACCATACTGCACAGGCGACCATAAAATAGCACCATTGATCGCCACGAGAACTCGGAATTTTAATCTGTACTTGAGGCTCTCAGTCTTAATGGGGATATAACGCGCTAGGAATTCGGCTCGTTCGGATTCCCTTCGTTCGCCTCCACCTCCACCGCCTCTTCCACATCCGGCGGCAACTCTCCCGGCTTCGGCGCTTCCTTGCGAGCCTTGTCGAACAGAAAGCTCAGCGTCTTCTCCGTGCGAATCTGCCCGATGATGCGGTTCAGCGTACCGTCTTTCTGCAGCTTCGCGCGCACCACCGCCACCGCCTCGCGCTGTTGCCGGGCGTAACGTTGTACCTCGCGATCCACGTCGTCCTGCGTCGCCGCAATCGCCTCACGCTCGGAAATCTTATCGAGAATTAAGGAAGCCCGCACATCCCGCTCCGCCCGCTCTTTCTGCGATTCGCGAATCTTCTGCCAGTCGAGCTTCAAAGACCGCGGATCGATCCCCTGCGCCGCCAATTGCTGCAATTGCGTGTTCAGGTTCGCCTCAATCTGCCGGTCGACGAAAACCTCCGGCACCGCGAAGGGATGCGTGTCCACCAGTTTCGCGATGATCTGCTGCTTGGTGTCGTCCTGCGCCTGATGCTCGCGCTCATGCAAAATCGTCTTGCGAATCGAATCTCTTAACTCGTCGAGCGTCTGATAGTCGCCCAAGTCTTTCGCGAAGTCATCGTTCAACTCCGGCAGTTCCTTGCGCCGAATGGCTTTAACGGTAGCCTTGAAACGCACCGTGCGCCCCGCCAGCGTCTCCCGATCGTAATCCGCCGGATAAGCGACCTCAAATTCGCGCACGTCCTCCGGCGACGCCCCCCGCAGATTCTCCGTGAACGCCGGCATGGTGGCTTCGTCGCCCAGCTTCAACATCAATTCATCTTGTTGAACTTTCTCATCCACGCCCGACAAACTTTCGAGCGACACCACCGCGTAATCGGCGTCCGCCAGCGGCCGCGGCTCTTCGTTCACATACTCCGCCTTGCGCTCGCGCAGCGCTTCCAGGCGCTGGTTCACGTCCTCATCGGATGCAGCCGGCTCCGCGTAACTCACCGTCAGCCCCTGATACTCTCCCAACTCAAATACCGGAGCCACTTCAAACTCCGCCTTAAACTTGAGCGGCTCGCCTTTATGAAAATGCACGTCGCTGATGTTCGGCTGGCTGACCACCGTCAAATGATCCTGCTCAAACGCCGCGTTCAAAAATCGCGGGACAAGTTTTTCCAGCACCTCTTGCCGGATATCGCTCGCGAACCGCGTCTTCACCATCGCCAGCGGAGCCTTGCCCGGACGGAATCCCGGCAGCCGCACCTTTACCTGAATCGCCGCCGCCGCGCGCGCGGTTTCCTGATCCACCTCCGTTTCCGGAACCGTGATCTCGAGCGAATGCTTGCAACCTTCAATAAGAGCCATCTAAATAAATATACCCTGGAGCCCAACTGCCGTCGCCGGCAGCGGTCTTAAAATTTGCGTGGAACTTCAGCCGCTCAGGCCGCTGTGCTTACCTCGACCTCGCCCGCTAGACTGATGGGCGCAGGAATCGGATCTCCGTACTCGCGCATGGTCTGTAAATGGCCGTGAATCGCCTCACGGATGTTCAATTTGGTTTCTTCCAGCGTTTTACCAGTGGTCATGCACCCGGGAAGATCCGGCACATAGGCGGCCCAGTTATTTTCGGCCCGTTCGAAGATCACAGCGTATTTGGCGTTCATTTTTTGTCCTCCATACCCGCGGACCGAAGAATCGATTTGAGGGTGCCGGCTGGCACATCATCGCCCGCATGGCCTGGAATCGTCACCACATTCGGCTTGCTCGAATGCTTAAAGTGCCGGTGGCTTCCGGTAGTTCGAACCTGTTTCCAACCGTCAGCCTCCACCATGCGGATCAGGTCCCGGACCTTCACTATCCTAATAGTACTGCCAGTTGGCACCACGACAAACAGCCACCCTTTCGAGTGGCTGTCTGCGCAAACTAGCTTGTAGACCTGAAAACGACTAGCGAGTCGCCGCCACCGCGTGCGACGCTTCCTTCAAAGCCTTCGCCTTGTCGGTAGCTTCCCAAGTGAAGGTCTCTTCGGTGCGCCCAAAGTGCCCGAACGCCGCCGTCTTGCGGTAAATCGGACGCCGCAGTTTCAACGTCTCGATCATCCCCTTCGGAGTCAGAATGAAAGTAGCGCGCACCATTTCCACCAGGCGCTCTTCGGGAACCGTGCCCGTGCCGAACGTATTCACCATCACCGAAACCGGCTCAGCCACGCCGATCGCGTACGCC
>JALYIB010000203.1 GCA_030775965.1 Acidobacteriota bacterium
ATCTCACGCCGCATAGACGAGCCGCGCTTCTTCCAGTATGGAAGCCCGGATGAGGGGTTTCAGTCCTTTTTTGGAAACTAAATCCACTCGGCGTCCCAGGAGCTTCGACAGATCCAACATGAGTCCAGCATGATCGATTAGATCGACCTTGGCTTCAGGTATGAATTCGACCAGCAGATCAATGTCGCTATCCGGACGCATTTCTCCGCGGGCGGCCGAACCGAACACAGAGAGCTCGCGGACGCGATACTGTCGGCAGAGATCCACCAGCTTGGTTTCATCGACCTGCGTATTGCCGAGCTGGATCGTTTGGTTCATATAGAGCCGTACGTTCATTCTATCCGGAATCCGAGTGTAGATAAAAACGTAGCTGCCCAAAGCCTCCAAATTCCAAAAGGCTCAATAGACTTCAACAGCCTCGCCGCATCTGCCTGAAACGTAAGCATCAGAAAACAGACGATTTCAGCTGATGGCCGGAAACTGCCTTGGGCGCACGCCTCGAGCCGGTGCGAATGGGATGGCCTTGCTCCTCAACACATTTTCGTCGTGGGGAGCGCTGCCGGCCGCGTACTGGTGCTTCGCAACGAGATCTGCATCGGAAACGAAGAGAATGCCGCCGCGGCCCGGGCCTTCTGCAAGCAATGGCGTCTCTCGGCGAACCCGCGGCGATTCTTCATGCCGGCGGTTGCGGAGGCATCTTATTGGCCGGGCACACCTATTCCGGCAAGAGCACCCTATGTGCCGCGTTGATGCGGAGCTGGAAGAGGCCGAACGCGTCATTGGAGACTTGGCCGTGACTTTGCCTCGGCGTTTCGCTTAGTTGTGCTCCCGTAATAATTCAAACTGTTCCTAACAGCCCGTGGCGGAAACCCCCGTGTCCGCAAAAATTCGATCCGTCGCTAAGCGGCCTCCTTTTCCAGGCGATATTCGTGGTGCAGGCCACCCAGAACCGTCGTTGACCTCACGCGGTAACCTTCGGGCAGCTTGTGCCTGTGGATGCTGGCCTGAACCTTGCCTTGGAACGGCTCCGGATGCTAGGGCCCAAAGACGAATGAGGTCGGCCGCGATTGTAGTGTCGAATCCACTCATGCAGAATTTTCCTCAGGTGGCCTTCGCCGAGGGGGATCAGGCAGTCCAGGCATTCTCGCCGGATTGTGCCAATCCCGCCTTTCGCGGAATGCGTTCGTTTTGGGCGCTTGAACCGGCGTCTTCAGAACACGGGCGCCGAAGTCTTTCACTGCCGTGAGCGGCGGTGTCGCGCATGTGTTGGCCGCAGCGTTTTCATAACGGGCGCGCCATCTTCTTGGGGGGATCGGATACGATTCCGATCGACGCCGGGATCAATGTCATGCACGAGTTCGCTCCCGATAGGAAGCGCTGGCTACACGGCGACTTCGGGCGGCATCGATAATACCTTAGCGGGGGAACATCCGCCGGCGCACAACTTTGAGATCCGGTGCATTGTTAAGCGGGGGGCTCAGCAGCTTTTATTTGTCCTTTTGCGATCGCCGCCATGAATGCGGAGTAATCGGCATCGGTCTGATCCGCATACTGCCCCGCGAAATCCCGCAGCGCCCGCGTCACTTTACTCCCGGCCCCGCAGTATCCTGAAATTTCGCACGCGTCTCCGGACCGCGCATGGCCCCGCGCTAGCAGTTCGCCCGCCACCTGGGCCAGACTCTCCAAGCCGCCTCCGCGCAGTTTTTGCAAATCGATGCTGCCCTTGTGATCGTTCAGCTGCCGAACCAAATATTGGTGCTCCCCGATAGAGGTCCAACCCAGCAGCAGGTCCGAGATCGGCTGCACTGCCCTCTGCCCTTCCGCCGCGCGCCGTCCCTGATGCGGATAGACCACATCCGGCAGCCACTGCGCATACGCCGAGGGCATCTCCTGCTTGATCTGCAGAAACATCGGATCCAGCGCCCCGTTGCCTTCAAACAGCACCACGTAATCGCGCAGGCCCACGCTCCCCGTGCCCACCACCTTGAAGCCCACATCGATGGGGCGGAAAAGGTCGAACAAGTGCCGCCGGTCCGGCGGCAAAACTTCTCGATACGCCGCCAGAGAATCCAACACCTCCCGCGCTTTCTTGCCGCGCACCCGCCAGAACCCGGGCCGCAAATCCCGCAAGCGCGGCCCTCCCCGCCGGTTCTCCGTGAATTTATCGAGAAGATCGGCGGGCCGCGCGCGCTGCGACTGCCTCAGCGCCGCATGAACTGGCCGGATGCGCTCCTGGCGGTGAATCTGTCGCCGCGCCACTTGCAAGATCGGCAGGTTCGCGAATTTCCGAATGGAGCGGCAGTAGCTTTCCGCAAACATCTCCGCCGCGTCCTTGCATCGCGGCCGCGCGTGCCCGCTCTCGCCCCCCGCCAGCACAATGCTGGTCGCCATTCGCTTCACATCCCACTCCCAGGGCCCGCGGATGGTTTCGTCGAAGTCATTCAGGTCGAATACCAGCGCCCCGTCCGGCGCCGCGAACGATCCCAGGTTCTGCACATGCGCGTCTCCGCACAGTTGCACCGTCAACCCGGAATGCGGCAGCCGGCCCAAGTCCGCCGCCATGATCGAAACCGCGCCGCGGAAAAACGCAAACGGCGAAACTTTCATGCGCGCGTATTTAATCGGAAGAAGCTGGCGAAGGCGACCGTCCGCGGCCGCGCGCAACATCGCGATGGGATCGAAGCGCCGCTCCTTCGCCCGCAAATCCGCCTGCGCCGCGCGACTCACCGTTTCGCGCCGGCTTCTGCCCAACTGCGTCCGTTCCTTTTGAGTTGCGATCACAGCCCTCAGCGGGCAGCCACCATTTTCGCCGGCACTGCCACCTTACGCTTGGCGCGCGCCTTCGCGGGCGCATCCATCTCCACCACCTTGGAGATCGCCTTCTTGAGCGACTCAAACACTCGATCCGCCGGTTGCGAGGCATCGATCACCTCAAAACCGTAGGGATCGGCCATATCGTCGAATACCTGAATCAAGCTCGACTGGTAGCGCACAAAGCTCTCATACATGTCTTTGCCGAAGTGCAAATCGAGCCCGCTCTCCCAGTAATCGAACGCCCCGCGCCCCACCACCACGCGCGAAATCAGATCCTTCACTTCAGCCCGCATGTAGAGGACCGCGTGCGGCACCAGCGCGAACCCGGCCGTCCGCTCAATCCACGTGCGATTTTCCCCGCGAGCGATGGCCCGCGCCATGATCGAAAAAATATAGCGGTCCGTCAGCACGATGAACCCCGCCCGCAGCGCTGGAATGATCTCGTTCTCCAGGCGATCCGCAAAGTCCGTCGCATAATACAAGGTCATCGTAATCGGACCCAGCGTATTTCCCGCCTTGGCTTCTTTGATGCCCTTACCGGCCAGCGCCGACCGCGCCATACCGGTATCCAACACCGCGTGTCCGAATTCCTCCAGCCACGGCTTCAGCCGCCGCACCTGCGTACTGCGTCCCACCGCATCCGGCCCTTCGATGACGATCAGCTTGCCCTGCAATTCCGCATAATCCACGCCCGGCAACGCCGTGCGGTAATACGACAGCGGCGGCCTAGCCTTGTAATTCCGCAACCCGGACCTCCGTCCCCAACACGCCCGCTGGACGCGTCCGCCCGAATTCCCGCACCACGATGCGGCGCATTTCTTTCTGCTGCGTCTCAATGGATTTCGTCGCGTCAATCACATGGAAGCCCATTTCTTCGATCATCGATTCGTACTCTTCCAGGATCCGCCCCTGGAAAATGCGAAAGCTCTCTTCGATGTTCCGGCTGAGCCCCAAATCCATCCCCGCCTCGTAATATTTCAAAGCGTCGCGCCCCCCCAAAATACGTCCCAGCGCCACATCCAGCGGGACTTTGAAGTAGAAGGCCAGCGACGGCTTAATGGCGAAGCGATATAAATTGCGCACCCAGGATCGATCGACGCCGCGCACCACATCGCGCGCAAACGCCGTGTAGGCGTAGCGATCCGCGCACACCACGGCGCCCGCTTTGAGCAAAGGAATAATGTAATGCTCCAGGCGGTCCGCGAAATCCGTAGCGTGGATTAAGCTGAACGAGGTCGGCGTGAACATCTCTTTCTTCTTGCCGCGCCGCGTCGTCTCGCGCACCAGGGGAGAAGAGTTCCATTCGCTAAACGTCACCGCGTAACCGCGCCTGCGCAGCCACTGCGAAAGTAAAGAAATCTGTGTGGACTTGCCGGAGCCGTCGATTCCTTCCACCACAATCAAACGCCCCGGACAGCGATTTTGTAGGAAAACCTGCATCGGCCCCTATATCATAAACGAGAGAGCCCCTCGTGTTGGTTAACGTTGTGTTACAAAAAACGGCCGCGCCAGAGTAAGCATGTCGCAATACGCAGCCATCGACATCGGCAGCAATTCCATCCGCATGCTGGCGGCGGAAGTGGACACGCACGGCAAAATGTCAGTGCTCGCCTCGGAGCGTCAAGTGGTCCGGCTGGGCACCGGCGTCTTTCGCGAAGGCCGCCTCCACGAAGCCACCATGAACCTGGCGTGCGAGGTCCTGGCGGGCATGGCCGCGACCTATCGCAAGCTCGACGTGCTGGCCGTGCGCGTGGTGGGCACGGCGGCCCTGCGCGACGCCCGCAACCAACCCGAATTCCTGGCCCGGGCGTCCACCATCCTGGGCACACCCGTGGAGGTAATTTCGGGTTTGGAAGAAGCCCGCCTGGTGCATCTGGGCTTGCAAAGCCAGTGGCCCCACCCCAAGCAGCGCCTGCTGGTGGCCGACATCGGCGGCGGCAGCGCCGAACTGATCTTAAGCGACGCGGGCCACATCGTCGACTCTTTCTCGAAGCCGCTGGGAGCGGTGCGCCTCACCGAAATGTTTTTGAAAAGCGATCCCGCCGACCCGCGCGAGCTGGTGCGCATGCGCAAATATATTCAGGAGCGCGTCGCCGGCCCGCTGGCCCGCTTCGGTCCCGCGAAAATCGACCGCATGGTGGCCACTTCGTCCACCGCCGCCGCCGTAGTGTGCGCCGTCAACCGCGTGCGCCGCTCGCGCCGCGATGTAGCCGACCGCCTTCCCGCCAGCGCCGCCCAGATCCGCCGCTTGTACGAGCAAGTCAGCACGACTGCCCTCGAAGGCCGCCGCGGCATCACCGGAATCGGACCCAAGCGCGCCGAGATCATCGTCGCCGGCGTAGCCGTGCTGCGCGAGATCATCGAAACGTTTCAGCTCCCGCGCCTCTACTATTCCACCGCCGGCGTGCGCGAAGGAATCATCGCCGACCTCGCCCGCCGCAAAGTCGGCCTGGCCCAAGCCCGCCTCAATGCCGAGCGCCGCCGCGTGGTTGTCGCACTCTCCCGCCGCTACGGCCTCTCCGCCCCGCACGTGCGCAAGGTAGCCCAGTTCGCCGGAACGTTGTTCGAGCAGCTGCGTTCCCTGCACGGGTTGCCCGCCTTGGACGGCCAGTTACTCGAAGCCGCTGCCTATCTCTATAACATCGGGCACTGGGTAAACGAATCGCGTCATCACAAGCACTCGCTCTACCTGGTAGCGAACTCCGATCTAGCCGGCTTCTCCGAATCGGAACGCCTGGTCATCGCCAACCTCTGCCGCTATCACCGCAAGTCCATGCCGCAGCCCACGCACGTGGAATTTCAGTTGCTTGACAGCGAAGGCCGCCGTGCCGTGGTGCTGTTGGCCCCGCTCCTGCGCATTGCCGTGGCCCTCGACCAGAGCCAGGAACAATTGGTCGAAGACGTGTTGGTATCCAGGCTGGATAAGGCCGTGGAAATTCAACTGCAGTCGAAGCGCGATCTGGATGTAGAGCAATGGCACGCGGAGCAAGTATCCGGCGTGTTCCGCGAAACCTACGGGCTGCCCTTGCAGGTCCGCGTGAAACGATGAAAGCCTCGCCCATTGCGAAATACGCGCGTCAGGAAACGCGAGCCCGTGTTCACCGCTGGAATGCCAACCTTCGCCACGCCGCGAAGCATCCGGACGACCCTGACGCCATTCATGACCTGCGTGTATCCATTCGCCGTCTCAGTCAATGTTTCCGGATTTTCCAGTCACCCGCCAAAAAAGTGCGGCGGCGGGTTCACAAAATAATGCAGCGCTGTGGTGCTGTCAGAAACTGCGATATCGCGCTGGAGCTGTTGGCGGAATGCGGCCTGCTGGCAAGCCCATCGGTAGCGATTCTGCAACGATCCCGCGAGCGCGCCGCGCGCAAACTGAAGCGCAGTCTCAAGAAGGAACGCCGCCGCTCTCGCGCCGCGGAGTCCGCGCCACACCCGTTCCCCGGCTTTCAGATCGCCACCCGCCTGCCCGCTCTGGCGGAAGACTTTTTCCAAACCGGCGACGCCGCCGCGGTCGCGGATTCGAGCTACGCCACCCTGCACCGCTTTCGCCTCCGCGCCAAGCGCTTCCGCTACACCCTGGAATTATTCGAGCGCTTCTATGGGAGCGAAATGGCCACTGGCGCCAAGGCGCTGAAGGGCGTGCAAGACCTGCTGGGAGCCATCAACGATTGCGTCACCACCATCGCCCTTCTCCCGGAAGACCCCATCGCTCAAGCCGCTATCCAGGAGCTGCTGGATGAGCGCACCCGCCTGTTCCGAAACTATTGGCGCAGCCGCTTTCCCCCACAAAAGCGCGCCTGGTGGCGGCGGTGGCTCTCGCAACCGCGCGCCTCCGCCGGCGCCCGCGTCAAGGCAACTTCAACTGCTTCATCCGGTAGCGCAACACGTCGCGGCTGATCCCCAGCAGCGCCGCGGCTTTCGTCTTATTCCCGCCCGTCTTCTCGAGCGCCTGCACAATCAAATTCCGCTCCGAATTTTTCAGCGATAAATCCGCCTTGGGAGCAGCCTGCGCCGGCGTCGATCGCTCCAGCATCCCCGTGAGCCTGGAAGCAAACTGAATGCTCGCCGGTTGCAGCAAGTTACTTTCTTCAAGCAGAATCGCCCGCTCGATCACGTTGCGCAGCTCGCGCACATTGCCCGGCCAGTCATAGGCGCTTAAAATTTTCGCCGTGGCCCGAGCGATCCCCGAAATATTGGCTTTGTAGCGGAGATTATGCTGCTGCACAAAATGATTCGCCAGAGGCAGAATATCTTCTGGATGCTCCCGCAAAGGGGGCGGCGCAATCTGAATCACACTCAAGCGGTGAAACAAATCCAGGCGGAACGCGCCCGTCTGCACCGCGCCCGGAAGATCGCGATTGGTTGCCGCGATCACGCGCAAGTCCACGTCAATATCCTGCACGCCGCCTAGCCTGCGGAACGATTGCTGCTCCAAAACCCGCAGAAACTTTGCCTGCACTCCCGGCGACAAATCCCCCACTTCGTCCAGAAACAAGGTCCCGCCCCGCGCCACTTCGAGCAACCCCTTCTTTGGCGTGCGCGCGTCGGTGTAAGCTCCCGCTTCGCGCCCGAACAATTCACTTTCGAGCAGCGCCTCCGGGAGAGCCGAGCAATTCACCGCGACAAACGGCCCCGTGCGCCGGGGGCTCGAATAGTGCAGAAACTGCGCCAGTAAATCCTTGCCGGTTCCGCTTTCGCCTTCGAGCAAAACCGTGGTGGCCTCGCTACGAGCCACGCGAACCGTGAAGGACAGCACCTGTTTCATCGGCTCGGAGGCCGCCACAATATGAAAACGCCCGAACTCGACGGCGTTGCCCTTGCCTTCCAGCACCTTCTTCGAATGGAGTTGAGGATTTTCCGCTCCGCCCGCCGCAGCCTCGAACATAATCACGGCGCCGCCCGGGCCGCCGCTCGAATCGCGCAGCGGAGCAATGTTCACGGAGATCGCTTTTCGCGCGCCGTTCTTGGCGATCAAGCACCCCACCTGTATCTCCACCAAGGACCGCCGCTCGAGCGCCTCCTCGATCGGCAATTCCGCATCCGCCAGGCGAAACACCTGCCTGACGGACTTATTAAGCGCTTCCTGTTTGCTCCAACCCGACAGGTTCTCGCCAGCCAAATTCATGGTCACGATCTTTTCCGATTGGTCCACGGAAATGATGGCCGTCGTCAACGCGCCCAGCACATCCGCCACGTGACGCGCGCGGTCCCTAAGGCCGCGGTCATGGCGGTGCTTGGAAAGCGCAATCTCGACGCTCGCGTGCAGTTCAGACTCATGAAACGGCTTGACGATATACCCCAGGGGCCGCGACCGCTTGGCCTGCTCCAAGGTCGCGCGATCCGCGTGCGCTGTCAGGTACACCACCGGAATATCGAAGCGCTCGCGCAAAACGCGCGCCGTTTCCGCGCCGTCCATCTCGCCCTTGATGCGGATGTCCATCAGCACCAGATCGGGCGGATTCTCCTCCACTTCCTGGATCGCCTCGGCGCCGCTCGAAACTACCGCTGTAACCTGGTAGCTCAAGCCCTTCAGAACCTCGGCCAAGTCTTCGGCGGTAATCCGCTCGTCTTCTACGATTAAAATTTTATCAGCCAAGCCGTCCTCATATTATTTCACGATATTCTTTGGAACAGATAGGCCATTTAGGAAGGTGATGGAAAATAAGGTTCCCACGCGTCCGGCGGTTCTTACGTCGGCGTCGAGTTGCCGCGCCAGCGTGCGAACCAGCCTTAGCCCCAGCGTAGGCGAGGTTTTCCAGTCCAACCCCGCCGGCATCCCCACTCCGTTATCGCGCACCGTCAGGTGCACTTTTCCCGCGGTTCCCCGCCGTAGAACCACGCGAATGGCTCCCGTTCTACCGCCAGGGAAAGCATATTTGAACGTATTGGAAAGTAATTCATTTACAATTAACCCGCAGGGCAGTACGACATCCCGGTGGCAGCGCAGCGGTTCCAGGCGAACTTCGGTGCGGATCCCGCCGCTGGCGCCATGGGAACGCACCAAGTGTTCCACCAGCCTGCGGAGATAGTCCGCAAAATCGATTTCAGCGAGGCTGGAGGTCTCATACAGAATCTCATGCAGGATCGCCATGGCCTGAATCCGGTAGCGGCTCTCTTCGAATTTCTTGCGTATCGTGGGATCTTTGATGGTGCGCGCCTGTAGGCCTAGCAGGCTGGTGATCACCTGCAAATTGTTCTTAACCCGGTGATGAACCTCCTCAATTAGCACGTTTTTTTCGCGAAGGGTGGCGCGCAACCGTTCTTCGGTGACCGTCGGTAAAGCGATATCGCGCAGGATATAAACCCAAATATTGCGACCCTGCCAGAGAATTTCGGACCGCGACGGCTCCGCCGAAAACTCACCCCCATCCTGGCGCCGCCAGCGGGATTCTTTCCGCCCCGCCCCTAACAAGAGATCCCGCGGTTTGCCCAAGACTTCCTCCGCCCGGTATCCAAACAGAGCCTCGGCGCGCTGGTTGAACAGAACGATTACCTGCCGCCGGTCCACCGCAACCACGGCGTCATGGACCAGATTCAAGAGTTGCCACGCGGGATGGGTTTGATCTAGCAGATCGCGCTCTCCCGGAGGCGGGGTCGCTTGCGGCGGAGGTTGCTTGGCGTGCATGTCGGGTGAAAGGCCTCGCGGCCAGTTTCAGAAGCATATCACACGCGAACCTCACGCGGACCGCGCACGTTTCCGCGATATTGCGTACTGAAACCCGGTCCGCGCGGCCTAGCCTTTAATCGAAACTGGCCTAAGTTAAAGCTATAATCCTCTTATTATTCCAATAAGTACACAAAACTTCACACTTCTGCATCGCGCCTAGGCCCGGGCGCAGCATTGGTCAGCGGATTGCCTATCTCCCACCGTCGGAAACGGAGAAACCATGGCCTCAGCCGCTTGTGCAGTAATAGAACGAAGGGAGATGGACGGTGCAATCGCCGCCCCCCCCCCAGACCC